>JBBQCR010000073.1:0-11727 GCA_038318935.1 Phycisphaerales bacterium | reverse complement strand
TCGACCTGTTCGAAACCTACGAGCGCATCATCAGCTCCATTGACCTCACGCGACTGGGCGAACACAAGGTCGCCTACGACGACACGCCGATCACGCTGCATCAGACCGATCTGCTGGATCGCCTGAAGCGCACTCCGGGTCACGCGTTCACGCTGCGATCGGTGTTCGAAGGACGCAGTCGCGGCGAGATGATTGGCCTGTTCCTCGCGACGCTCGAGCTGGCGCGTCAGCGACAGATCCTGCTGAAGCAGGACGAGTTGAGTCAGGAGATCGAGATCGAACTCAATCCTGAGGACGATGGCGTGATGCAGTACGCGACCGGTGTCGTTTCGAACGAGGGAAGCGCCGGCTGACTCGTCGCGTTCGCCATTTTGGCGAACGATTTGCAGGAAAAAGTGCGGCAAAAACGAGAGGCGGGTTTCTTGCGCGGTAGTTTCGCCCGCATGCGAACGAACCAGCACATGTGGGAGGACGACGACGCCTTCGGTTGGGCGCGAGACGACGAAGCCGACGAGCACCAGAGGTTCAAGGCGGAGGAGATCGTCGAGTTCGTCGAGATCGACGCGTCGCATGAGTTGCAACAGTTGCAGGGCATGGGCCTCGTACCGAACCTCTGGTGCTCCCTCCACTGCGACGTCGTTGGCGAGGGCGATTTCGAGACGCCGATCGAGCCAGCATGGGTCCATGCAGCCTTGCAGGAGTCGCTTGAGCGCACGTCCGGCATGTTCGCGGTCGAAGTCGTATCTGCCACGGTGTCCGGGTGGCGCGGCGATGTGGCGGTTGCTCTTAGTCTCCGCGCCCGACCCGATGTCGTCGCGCACGCCGACGAGGACACGATCATCGCTGCAGTTCGGTCGATCGAGGCGTGCGATCCACGCCGCATCGCCGACGATCTTTGTCCGCTAAAGACCTTTCGACTCGCGCACCGCAGTTGCCAACTCGGCGCGCTGGCCCGATGGAGGCACGGGCTCGCTGACGCCGGACGCTTTCGCGAGCACCTGCTGGCTCGCCTCGCGAGGCTCGCCCGTTCCGACCTTGGGCGTGAGGGACCGCTCTTTCCCCGGCGGCGACGTGCGATGCCCTGCGATGCGAGGGACGGGTCCATGATCGCCGCGATGGAGCTCTATCTTCGTGAGCGCCAATGGTTCGCCGAACGAGGGGCAGTCCCTCCGCGGGTGGGCGGCGCTATCGGTCGGATTCAGCGCATCGTCGAAGACCTGCGAGGACCGGCAGCGGCCGATGGTCTCGGACCGATCACGCGCCGCCTTTGGCGGCGGCTTGGACCGGCGCTCTTCACGGACTGCATCATGCACGGTGTCGTCGCTGTGGCGGTTGAGCGCGAGGTGCGGCTGATCGCGACCCATCCAGTGGATCCGGGCGACAGTGATCGCGCTGAGGAGGATCCGCAAGGACGTGCCGTGGAAGGAGGTCCGCTCTGACAGACGCAGCCGCAAGCCCGCATCCTCAAAGCCCGCATCCCGCATCCCGCATCCCGCAACCCCAAACTAATGCCGCGGGCCGAGCGAGCGTCGAGTCGTTACGCCACGATCTCGCGCTTGCGAAGGAGCGACAACACACGCTCCGCGCACACCGCTGGATCGAGTTCGTGGCTCGGGAGCGAAAGATCCGGATCGACCGGCGGCTCGTAGATCACGTCGATGCCTGGGATGTCGCGCAGGCGACCCGCACTCGCCTCGCGGTAGACGCCGCTCGGGTCGCTCTTGCGGCAGGCGTCCAGCGGCGCGGCCAGGTGCACGGTGATGAATCGCTGGTCGCCGATCAACTCGCGGCAGCGACGGCGCACGTCGTCCTGCGGGGCGACAAACGCGCAGATCGCGATGATGCCAGCGTCGTTGAGTGTCCGGGCAACCTCCATCGCACGCCTGAGATTCTCGGAGCGATCCGCAGCGGAGAAGCCGAGATCGCGGCTGAGTCCCGCCCGGACGCCTTCGCCATCGAGCACGACGCACACGCGGCCGAGGTCGAAAATGAGCCGTTCCAGAGCCCGTGCCGTCGCGGATTTGCCAGCCCCAGAAAGGCCCGTGAGAAGAATCGTCGCCGGGCGTTGACCGAATCGAGCTTCGCGTTCACCGTGGGTGACGGTGCTCAGACTCGGTCGCAACTCGCCTTGCGCAGTATCGAGCCAGTGACCGATGTCGCTGGAAGCTATCAGTCCAGCTCCGGCCGTCGCATTCGTGAGCCGGTCGATCAGAATGAACGCTCCGGTCCCACGGTTGCGACCGTACGGATCGAACGCGAGCGGCTTCGCAGTGCGCAGTTCAACGCGGCCAATGGCGTTGAGCTCAAGGCTGGGTGTTGGCCGTGGCGTCAGCGTGTCGATGTCCACGCGGTGGACGAGACGACTCACCACCACCGGCGTCTCCACCGGTCCGTGCTTGAGCCAGTATTCCTTGCCTGGCATGAGCGGGTCCTCGTCCATCCAGACGATGGTCGCCTCGAAGTGATCGCTCACTGTCGGACGATCGTGCGGAGCACACAGCATGTCGCCACGACTGCAATCGATCTCGTCGACGAGTGCGAGTGTTACGGCCTGCGGAGCGATAGCTTCGTCCACGTCACCAGTCATCGTCACGATGCGAGCGACGCGCGTCGCACGCCCGGAGGGCAACGCGAGGACGTGGTCGCCGCGGCGAATGCATCCCGATGCAATGGTCCCAGCCAGGCCGCGGAAATCACTCGTCGGACGCACCGCAAGCTGCACCGGGAAGCGGAAGTTCACGTGGTTCAACGCCGCATCGACGGGCACGGTTTCCAGCAGCTCGAGCACACTCTTTCCTCGATACCACGGCATTCGGGAGCTGATCGTCGTCACGTTGTCGCCGTCGAGCGCCGAGAGCGGCACCATGTGCTCGGGTCGCTCGGGCAGTTTCGCGGCGAACGCTCGGAACTCGTCGCACACCGCGCGGAATCGCGATTCGTCGAAGCCGACGAGATCCATCTTGTTGACCGCGACGATCACCTGGCGAATCCCGAGCAGGCTGGTGATGAACGCGTGTCTGCGCGTCTGGATCGTCACACCGCTGCGTGCGTCGATCAGAATGATCGCGAGCTCGGCGGTGCTCGCCCCGGTCGCCATGTTGCGGGTGTACTGCTCGTGACCTGGCGTATCGGCAAGGATGAAACGGCGCTTGCCGGTCGCGAACGTGCGATAGGCGACATCGATCGTGATGCCTTGTTCGCGCTCGGCCTTCAGCCCGTCGGTGAGGAACGCAAGATCGGTCTTCTCGCCCTGCGTGCCTTGAGCCTTGCTGTCGCGTTGCACGGCCGCAAGGACATCCTGCGGCACCGAATCGGTCTCGATGAGCAATCGCCCGATGAGCGTGCTCTTGCCGTCATCGACGTTGCCGCAGGTAAGGAATCGCAGCAACTCCTTCCGCTCGTGCGTGGCAAGCCACGTGTCGAGCATGCTCGTCGATGCCGCCGCGGAGGGCCGAGTCGCCATCAGAAGTAGCCCTCGCGCTTCTTCTCTTCCATGCTGCCCGAGGCATCGTGGTCGATCACTCGTCCCTGTCGTTCCGAGAAGCGACTGGCGATGAGCTCAAGAATCACTTCGTCGAGCGTTTCGGCATCGCTCTCGACCGCGCCGGTCAGCGGATAGCAGCCGAGTGTGCGGAACCGTACTTTCTTCTGGGTTGTTGTCTCGCCGGCATGCAGTGGAAGTCTGTCGTCGTCACGCATGATGAGCGTGCCGCCGCGCTCGACCACCGGACGCTCCTTCGCGAAGTAGAGCGGCACCACCGGCAGCGACTCACGCCGCACATAAAGCCAGACGTCCAGCTCGGTCCAGTTGGACAGCGGAAAGACGCGCACGCTTTCGCCGGGTCGAATGCGAGTGTTGTAGATGTTCCACAACTCAGGACGCTGCGACTTCGGGTCCCAGCGATGCTTCGTGTCGCGCATCGAGAAGACGCGTTCTTTCGCCCGCGACTTCTCCTCGTCGCGCCGCGCCCCGCCGAAGGCAGCGTCGAAGCGGTGGAGATCGAGGGCTTGTCGAAGGGCGACCGTCTTCATCAGATCGGTGTGCACCCGACTGCCGTGGGTGATCGGACCGACACCAGCCTTGACTCCGTCGGCGTTGCGATGCACCAGCAGTTCAATGCCTAACTCGTCGCGGACATAGCGGTCGCGGTAGGCGTACATCTCGCGGAACTTCCAACCCGTATCGATGTGCAGCACCGGAAACGGCAGTCGTCCCGGAAAGAATGCCTTGCGGGCCAGATGCAGCATCACCGTCGAGTCCTTGCCCACCGAGTACAGCATCACGGGCCGCTCGAACGACGCGACGGTCTCGCGAATGATGTGCATCGCTTCCGCCTCGAGCAGGTCGAGATGGTGCAGGGGCCGGTGACCGTTCTGCAGCATTGTCCGGGAGGATGTCGGCGGGATGGACGGCGGGAGACTCACGGGCGTGATCGCTGATGAGGCTGTGGAAGCGCTTCGCGACGAGGCCCTGCATGCGGACCTCGCGAGGGCGGTAGTGTTAGCATGAAACGCGTGAACGCGCCGAACCCACCTCGCGGTCCCCAGCCCAGTGACCAGCCGTCCAGCGTGCCAGCCAGCGTCGGCTCGATCGTCTGGAGCCACGGCTTGGTAACGCCGCACGATCGGCAGCGGCTGCTCGGTCACCGAGGACTGACGGTCTGGCTCACCGGACTTCCGGCCTCCGGGAAGTCGACGGTCGGTGTGCTCCTCGAACGACGCCTCCTCGAACGCGGCCTGCTCGCGTCCCGAGTTGATGGCGACAACCTCCGCCACGGCCTCAATCGGGGTTTGAGTTTTTCCGCCGAGGACCGGGCCGAAAACGTTCGCCGAGCCGGCGAAGCGTGTCTTCTGCTCGCGGAAGCAGGGGTGATCGCGATCGCGTGCCTCGTCAGTCCCTATGCCCGCGATCGCGTCGCCGTCCGAGCCCGTCACGACGAGGCGAAGGTGCCGTTCCTCGAAGTCTTCGTCGACGTCTCTCTCGCGACTGCGGAATCGCGCGATCCGAAGGGCCACTACGCAAAGGCCCGCGCTGGCCAGATGAAAGGCTTCACCGGCGTCGACGACCCGTACGAACCTCCCGCGGCCCCGGAACTAGTTCTCCGCACCGAATCGCAGTCGCCCGACGAGTGCGTCGATGCCTTGGCCGCCCTGATCGTCACGCACGCGAAACGATTGGCCTGAGCAACAAGCGGCTCAAGATCGTGCGGCCCTTACAAGCTCCGCCGCGAGTGCAGGCGGTGCGACGACAATCCCGCGATTGGCTTCGAGCGTCGCACCCTGTGCGAAATCGAGTGGCTTGCCGTCGAGGTCGCAGGTGACGCAGCCGGATTCTTCGGCGATGAGCACACCCGCCGCGTGGTCCCACACGTTCTCGCGTCGGTCGCCGTGCGGTACCCGCAGGTAGGCGTTGGCGCGCCCGTGAGCAACCAGGATGTACTTTGCCGCGCTGTCGAGCCGCAGCGGATCAAGAAGAGGACCGCACTTGGCTGCGATCCGTTCAGCCGTGCTCGCGTCGCCGTGCGCCTTCTCGAAGGAGAGCGCCAGTCGAACCCCTTCGCCGTGCCGCCACGCTCGGGTCAGCAGTCGCTCGCCGCCGTCTTCATCGTCGCCAGTGCCGATGCCCATTCCAAGGCTACCGCCGATGCTGTGCGATACTTCGCGCACTCGAAGACTCAACCATCGTGCGCCACTTCCCCGTACCGCGCAGGCAAGTACGCCCGACTCGCTGGCGTGCGCCGGATCCTCAAGATCGATCGCCAGGCGCGGGGCGGCCATGACGGCGACGGTCGGTCGTCCACCTTCGATCCATCCAAGACAAATCGCGTACTGCCCACCTCGCAAAAAGCCCTTGGTTCCGTCGACCGGATCAAGGGTCCAGCATGCCTCACGTGTGGGATCGGCTTGCGGAGCGCTGAGCGCATCGAGGACCGCCGCTTCGGTGATGCCCGGAACGGCCGTTCCCGCGGCGGCGACGACGAGTGCAAGCGTCGCCGCGTTCGCCGACTCGCGCAACACAGAGTCCGATTCCTCGCCGAGCATCGGACACTCGCCTAAGACCTGGCGAAGGATCGTGACCACCACCGCCTGCGCGGCGAAGTCTGCAACGGTGACCGGACTCGCATCAGCCTTGGTGATTGCCGCCATGGGGCTCATGACCTGCGTGCGCCGTACCTTTTCGGTGGCGATCGCTGCCGCCCGCACCGCTTGCATCGCGGCATCCAAGCGTTGCGCTGCCGATGCGTCCTCACGCATGCTGTCCACCGTCCGCCCATCGGCCACGGAACCCGCTGCGCGATCGATCCTGCTGCGACTCCGAATCGCTCATATCCCGACCGAGTCCCTGCTCGCGGCACGCGGCATCGATCGCCGTCAAGAACTCCTCGCCGTAGGTCCGCAGCTTCGTGGCACCAACGCCGCGCAGCTGTGCGAATCCGTCCAGCGTCGACGGCCGCACGCGCGCCATCTCGCGCAGCGTCTCGTCCGCGAAGACGACATACGGCGGCTTGCCGATACGGCGGGCCACTTCGCGACGAATGGCTCGCAACGATTCAAACACATCGCGCGCGACACCCTTCCATCCCGCTTCGGCGACGACCGACTTCGTGGCCTTGGTCTTCACGCGCGGTCGCACCAGCGTCACTTCGATTTCGCCGCGAAGGACGGGCATCGACAGTTCGCTCAACGTAATCACCGGCCGATCGCCGCCCGTCGACGCGAGCAATCCCTGATCGACGAGCTGGTGCACCAGATTCTGAATCGCCGCGACCGGGCGGTCCTTCATGAGGCCGTACACCGAGAGATCCTGGTGTCCGCACTTGATAACCGTTTCGGTCGACGCTCCGTGCAGCACATCGGCGACATGCTTTGCGCCGAATCGCTGTTGCACGCGGGCGACAGCGGACAGAATCTGCCGCGCGCAGGTCGTCGCGTCGTGCAGCAGTTCCACTTCGCCGAGGCAGCAGTCGCACGCACCGCAGGCGACACTCGGACCATCCTGTCCGAAGTACTGGCACAGCGAGCGATGACGGCAGGTCACCGAACTGCACAGCCGCTGCATGTCCTTCAGTAACTTCCGCTGGGCAGCGAACGCCGCTTCGAGGACCGCGGGATCAGCGTCCGACTCGTCGACCGATCGCTGCATCAGCCGTTGCCAGCGAATCGCGTCAGCGGGGGAGTGCAGCAGGACGCACTCCGCTTCAAGTCCGTCGCGCCCCGCGCGACCGGTCTCTTGTTGATAGTGCTCGATGGACTTGGGCATCGTCGCATGAATGACGCAGCGCACGTCACCACGATCGATGCCCATTCCAAACGCGACCGTCGCGACGACCACGTCGAGCTTTTCTTCAGCGAAGCGTTCCTGGGTGCGATGTCGCGTGTCGGCGTCGAGCCCCGCGTGGTAGCACGCTGCGGCGATGCCCGCATGCTTGAGATGCTCGGCCATCGTCTCGGTTTCGTTCCGCGAAAGGCAATAGACGATTGCCGCTTCACCGTGGTGTCGACGGAGAATGTCGAGGGTCTGCTGCTGGACGTCGAGTCGAGGCACAATCCGATACGTCAGATTCGGTCGATCGAAATTACCGACGAGTTCGACAGGATCGCGGAGTGAAAGCTGGACCCGAATATCCTCGCGCACCTGCGGCGTCGCGGTCGCTGTGAACGCGTGCAGCGAACACTCCGGGAAGATCTCCCGCAGGCGGGCAAGTTGGCGATACTCCGGTCGAAAGTCATGTCCCCACTGGCTGATGCAGTGGGCTTCGTCAATCGCGAAGCTGGCGACGTTGTAGCGACGCAGGGCTTGCACGAACGCTTCGTTGGCGATCCGTTCGGGCGACACGAACAACAGCCGGTATCGCCCCTCCTGCAATCCGCGCCGCACGGCTGCTCGCTCGTCTTCGGTCATGCCGCTGTGGAGGGCCGCTGCCGGATAGCCGTTGGCGATCAGGCCGTCGACTTGGTCCTTCATCAGGGCGATGAGCGGACTCACGACGACATCGAGCCGCTCGGCGACCAGCGGCGGCATCTGGTAGCAGAGGCTCTTGCCGCCTCCGGTCGGAAGGACGACCAGGGAATCGCGACGGGCAAGTCCGGCGGCGATCGCTTCGGCCTGCAACGGTCGGAGCGTGTCGTAGCCGAAATGGCGGCGCAACAACGCGAGGACGACACCTTCGCGATCGGGCTCTGGGATCGTGCGGTCTGCACGATCAGTGGCCGAATCGGTTCCGGACGCATCCTGCGTCGACGTCGCATCCATTGCGGGCGGGAGAGGCACGAGCGGCAGGATAACCTCCGCGAAGGCGCGACTCGCCAGAAGGCGTGTATTTGCCGCGAATTCAGTGTGCCGTCAACCAGCCGTCACTGCGCGCGACCGCCGTGGCGCCTTGGCTGCCTCGGTGCGTCGTTTCATACCGGCGGACAGTTCCTCCGCGATCGCGACCACAACTTTCTCTTGAAGGAGTTTCGCCTTCGAGACCGCGTCGCCCTCGACGAGTTCGTTGCAGAGGACGGAGAAGCTCATTCGTCGTCCGTCGGGCGCGGTCACGAAGCCGGAGAGACACGAGACGCCGCGGATGTAACCGGTCTTGCACTGCACGATGCAGCCCGTCCGATCGACGTCTTTGAATCGCTTCCTGACCGTGCCGGTCTTGCCGCCGACGGCGAGCGAATCGAGAAAGAGCGGGGCCAGTTCCGCGTCCTTGGCAAAGGTGTCCAGCCACGCGGTGATCGCCGAGGCGGTCACGCGATTCTCGCGCGATAGTCCCGAACCGTCGTCGGGGGAAATTGTCGAAGCGAGTGCCGGGTTCTGCAGTCGTTCGGCAACCGCGTGGCGGACCGCGGCGGTGCCGTTACTCCAGGAGCCAGGAGCTTTCGCGGCAGCGCGACCGAGACGCTTGACGAGTGATTCGGCGTAGAGATTGTCGCTGTCGGTGTTGCAGCGGTGGAGCACCGTGGCAATGGGTGTCCGCACCTCGGGCCCAATCGCCACGCCGTCGCTGAAACTTGGGTCAGTGAGGGCAGCGACGCGAGCCAGTCGGACTTTGATGCCAGCGTCGCGCAGTCGATCGAGAAACACTCGGGCGAAGAAGTCCGGCACGTCGTGCAGCGTCACCGACGCGGGATCGTTGGCGGGAATCTTGACGTTGCCATTGAACGTAAAGGCGTTCTGATCCGGCGGTCGGTTGATCCAGAACGTGTGCCGATCCTGCGAACCGACTCGGCTCGTCGTGGCGTTGGATCGCACGACCCACGGGGCCATCGGCGCAATGCGGCTGACGTCGGCGGGTCCGCCCGGTCGAGGCCGTGGCCAGACGTGCAGCAAGTTGTGGTGGAAGTTCAGTCCCCAGACCTCGGCGCAGTAGTCCTCCTTGTACTGGTCCTTGGGCCAGTTGGGGTGGTAGCCAACGCCGTCAAAGACCCGGGCATCGATGATCAGTTCGTCGAGCTGCGTGATCTGCTCGGCCTTGAGCGCATCGATCCAGATCGTCATCAGCCCCTCGATGTCGAGGCCTTTCTTCTCGCTGCCGTCCGGCCCGGAAAACGTCATCTCGGACATCAACTCGGGATCGCCGAAGGCCGGATCGCCATCGCCCATGATCACCAGGTCGTCGCCCACTTTCAGCATGCGAGTCCGAAACGAGAAGTCCTTGCCGAACGCATGCAGAAAGGCCCCGGTAGTCAGCAGCTTGTTGTTGCTCGCGGGGATCATCGACCGGGTCGCATCGACCGCGACGATTTCGTCGTTGGCGCGGACGTCCCGAATGCTGATCGAGACCTTAGCCTTCCGAAGGTCAGCGGCTCGGATCGCCTGCTGCACGTCGGTCGTGAGATCGCACCACGCCGAGGCACACAGAAGGAAGGTCACGCAGCCGACGAACGCCTGTGCGACCCGCGTCGGAAACACGAGAAGCGGAGCGTGGGCGAAAGTGCGTTCAACGTACGGAGGCCCAAAGTGCGGCATTGCGGCACTCTATCGGTCGGCCGATGGTTCGCGGACCAACGCAATCGAGCTTCTGTGCGCTTGGTGCCGCAGAGACTCGGGAACCCGACCAATCGGCCCGGCAGGGCGACCAATCGAGGTTCGATCGTCCGGGCAACCCCGAACGAGCGGTCAAGCCAGACTTCCTCTCTGTGAATTTGGGTACTTTGGGGTCGGTTCCGGGTCTTCCTTGCGTAAATCGCACACTTTCTTCAGTCCAACTAGTGGATTCACCCCGGTCCTTGCTGTACCTTCCACGCTCCTGCAGGCCGGTGGGCGGTCGGCGGGTTCTTGATTTGCACTCGCAGAGAGGTATGAAACATGAAGAAGACTATCGCTTTTGGAATGGCGGCGGCTGTGGCTGCTGCAGTGGCTGGATCGGCTAGCGCGACCGATGTGTACATGGCGACGTTCAACGGTGTTTCCCCGCAGAAGCTCGTCAACTACGTCTACTCGAGCGGTCAGGCGTGGAATTACGGCCACCAGAGCGGGGGCGTTCAGACGCAGGCTGGGCGCTTCAATTGGAACGGCAACTCTATTGGCACCTTTTGCACGCAACTCGGTGAATACGTCGCCGTGCCCGTGACCTACCAGATGGTGGATGTCAGTCAGGTGCCGGACCCATCGCCCAATCCAAATCCTGGACAGATGGGAACCATCAAGTCAGGCCTCATTCGGGATCTTTATGCTCGGAACTGGTCGGCGGTTTCAGTCGCGACTGCGGATACGGCGGCCAACCAACTCCTCAACGCGGCATTCCAGCTCTGCATTTGGGAGATCAGCCACGAGAACCTCGCCGGGGATGCGACCTTGGCGGTTGCGGCCACCCACTTGAGCGTGGATACCGGCCAGATGCAATTCAACGGCGACGCAACGCTTCTTTCAAGTGCCGCAAGCATGCTCGCGGCACTCGGAACGGGGGGCTTCTTGGCGTTTGACAGTGTTTGGGGGCTGACCAATGCGGACGCTCAGGACCAACTCATCGTCATCCCGATCCCGGCTCCGGCCCTCCTTGCTGGCCTCGGCCTGCTCGGTGTCGGCGTGATCCGTCGTCGCATCGCGAAGTAACTTGTTTGCCGTCGTCGTTCTGGCCTCCGCTCGGAGGTTGGAGGGATGACGCAAGCACCAACCAACTGGTGGAGGGGGCCGAAAGGCGCCCTCCACCATTTTTAATTCCCGCCGGGACGTTGGGCACGAGGAGGGCCGTAGCTTCCTTTGCCCGCAGACACGCCGCGTCGGGACGTGAACCCTGAAATCTGAACCCTGGACCATGATCCGCAGCTCCACCATCGCCGCCTGCCTCTCGTCGACCATCACGGCGATGGCTGTCTGCAGCGCCGCGGACGCAACCAATTGGACGCTGACCTTCACCAGCGTCAGCCCCAACCAGATCGTCAAGGTCAACTTCGACGCCAGCCGTACCTTCAACGCAGCGGCCGCGAACAGTTTCAGCAGCACCTACGCGGGGCGGATGATCTGGACCGGTCCGGGCGGCGTTCCGACCAGCACGTATTGCACCGAAATTGTCCAGCACATCAGTTCCAATCAAACCGTGACCTTCGCAGAGACGGCGGTTGAAAACGTCCCCAACGGCAGTCCAGGTCCGGTCGGTGCGATCAAGGCGATCCTCCTGCGTGACCTCTACGCCCGCAACTACGCCACCGTCTTGGCGAGCAGCAGCGGCAAGGTGAACGCCGCCTTTCAGGACGCGATCTGGGAAATCACGCACGAGAACATCACGGCGGCCGACG
>JBBQCR010000072.1:0-11759 GCA_038318935.1 Phycisphaerales bacterium | reverse complement strand
TCCAGCGGTCGAACTGCCGACGATCTGCGAGAGATTCATCCGTTCCGCGACTGCCACCGTGATGGGAATTGGTGTGGTCGATGCTTCGCCGTAGGTGCCGGTCGCTGGATCGAAGTAGGAGAAGGGGATCGCGGGAATCTCCTTCACACTGTCGTTGAGTGGTCGGAAGGTCTGGGTGAAGATCTTCTCGCGATCGCGCACGGTGCCCGCGACCTGGTCAGCGGGAATGCGAAAGTCCTTGGCCAATGCAGGGATCGATGCGAACGCGGGTGGCTGCAGCGTTTCGAGTGATTGCGTATCGGATTGGGCCTTGACCGACAACGTGACGGTGATCGGATCGCCGACAGAGACTTCCGTCGGCTTGGCCGTCGCAGTGACTGTGAAGCGCCCGACGGCACCGCTGAACGACGCTGGCTGGCCCGCTTCCGGCAGCGGACGCACGTTGATGCCTGCAACACTGGCTTTCACGCGCAGCGGGCGCACCGATCGGATCTGGGCGCTTGTCTGGTCAAAGAAGTTCTTCACTAGACGCACGCTCGTCGGCCAGGAAGCAGCGACCTCGATGCCCGTGAAATCCGGCTCGCCGGGACGGGTCGGTGTCCACGCGTCAGCGATTTCGAAGAGGAAGTAGGTGCGGTCGCCGCGTACTTCCTCGCGCTCCGTGGGGCGCCGTCGCGACTGTTCGAGTTGTGCAATTTGAGTCGCGAACGCTCCCCACGACGACCCTTGAATATCGACGAGTGACCACATGTCGCCACCGCCGAAGGTCACGTTGATCGAAGGATCGCGAAAGGGCTGCATTCCGATCCGCAGCGTCAGCTTCGTCGGCTGTCCGACGTAGGGGTTGGGCGGATCGCTGACTATCTCGGCGAACATCAGGTCACCGCTGTCGGAGGCTTTCGCAACCAGTAGGAAGGGATCGCTTCGATAGTCCTTGCCATCGACTTGCATGGTGAGTGATGGAACGGAAAACGTACCTTCGCGGTTGGGAGTCACCAGAATCCGCATGACGACAGTGCGGGTCTCGCGCTTCGTGCCGTTGATGATCGAAATACTCGTCGACTTGTTCTGCTCGGGCGACGCGGCAAACGAAAGGCCATCGACCTCGGGGAAGACTGGAGCGACGAGCTTGTCGCTGTTGGTCACGGTGACTTCAATCACAGAAGGTGAACCGACGAACGCTTCGCGCGGCGGCAAACGGAACTTGGCATCGGCGGCGAAGGCATGCGACGGCGCGAGCATCGACATGGCTGCGAGAAACGCGATGACTGCGAACGTCACCAGACCGAGCGGTGACTGGGAACGTGACGGACCCGATCGCGAGCACTCGTCGCAGCGTGTCGCATCGACCGCAGTGAGTGTGCGTCCTGAGAGCGCTCCGGGGCGCCACGATCGGTGCGAGCTGTGTGCGTGAAGTGACATGTTCTGGAAGGCGGACATCCTCACCAATCCTTCGGGACGGGCTGCTGCTTCGCACGTTGTTGGCGAAGCAGTTGGGCACGGCGCGCCTTCTCCTTGTCGCGGACCATCTGCAACAAGCGCTCCGCGTCGGCGGGTGAAATGGCGGCTTTCTGCTGGGCTTTTCCGTCAGCCTGCTGTGGATCCTTCGCTTCGGAGGGCTTCTGTGGAGCTTCCTTCGGCTGGCCTTGTTGGTCCTCTTTCTCTTTCGGGTCCTTCGGCTGATCAGGCTTGCCGTCGGGCTTCGAGTTCGACTGCTCTTTCGGATCCTGCTTTTCCTGTTGGTCGGACTGCTGGCCCTGATCTCCCTGTTCCTGCTTCTTCTGATCTTGCTTCTGCTGGTCCTGACCCTTCTGGTCTTCCTTCTGCTGGTCCTTCTGGTCTTCGCTCTTGTCGTTCTTCTTTTGGTCCTGTTTCTGGTCCTGTTTTTCGTCTGGCTTCTGGTCTGGCTTCTGGTCTGGTTTCTTCTGGTCGTCCTTCTTCTGCTGCTGTTCCTGCTTCTCTTGTTCCTCTTTCAACTTCTTCAGCAGCCGCCAAGCTCGCTCGGCGTTGGCACGACTGTCGGCGTCGGTGGGATCGGCATTCGCCGCATCGCGAAAGTGCGTCAGCGATTTGCCAACAGCTTCGATCGCCTCCTGCAGGACTTTGGACGACTCATCGCTCGGCGGTGATCCTGGCTTCGGAAGTCGATTGAGGGCGTCGGCGTAGACCGCGGTGCCTTGATTGAACATCGCCTTCGCGGCGAGACCGGCCGTCGCGCTGGCGGCCGATTCGCGGAAGAGTCGCGCTGCGTCGAGAAACTCGCCAGCGCGATACTTCGCGATGCCGAGGTTGTACGCGAGCTCGGGCGACGCGGGGTCGATGGAACGGGCCTCGTCGTACTTGGTGATCGCACCCGCAGAGTCTCCGTTGTCAAGGAGCGTCTGGGCCTCGCGCAACAGCGTTTCGGGCGGTGGTGCCGCGTGCAGTGGAGTCGTGACGAGCACCAGACAACTCAACAGGGGCGTGATGGTCCAAGCTTGCTTCATGGAGTGGCTCCTGCACTGCGTCCGCGCAGACCGATGAGCGATTCGACGACCAAGAGCGCGAGGGCCACTCCTGCGAACCACTGGAACTGCGGCAACGATCGCTTCACCGTCGCGGTTTCGTAGTTGCGTCTTCCGATACTCGAGACGGTCGCGTCGTACACGTCGCCCATATCAACCAAGGCTGTTCCAACCGGGATAAACGCTCCGCCGCCGGCAAGGCTCGTCTCGGTCATCAGTCTCGGGTCCATCTTGGTCCACACTTCCTGTCCCTCGTGCGTCAACCAGCGCTTGCCGCCCTTCTCGACGATCGGAATCCGAGCGCCGTCGACGCTGTCGCCGATGCCGACGGTGTACACGCGAATGCCACGTTCCTGAAAGACCTTGCGGGCGGCCTCGACCGGGAAGGACTCCATGTCCTCGCCGTCAGAGAGCACGATGATCGCCTTGCCGCCTTTCACGACATCGGTGAAGGACTCGGCCGCGACACGGATCGCGTCGCCCAGGAGCGATCCACCACGCGCCGAATCCTGTGGTGTAAGTTCGTTCAGCGCCAACTTGAACGCGCCGTAATTTAGCGTGAGGGGTGACTTGAGAATCGACGTGCCGGAGAAGGCGATGAGCCCCGCCCGATCGCCGGCCATGCGATCAACCGCGTCGGCGACGAGTTGTTTGGCGAGTTCGAGGCGATTCGGTCGAACGTCCTCGGCGAGCATCGAGCGCGACACATCGACGACGAACATCACGTCGATGCCACGGCGCTGCACCTGCACCGGCGCATCGCCGAGCCGGGGATCGATGAGCGCCGCGACCATCGCAATCATGGCCGCGATCGCCAGCGCTCCGCGCAGCAGCCAACGACCAGCGCCGATCTGCGGAGCGAGTCGGCGGAAGAGATCACCGTCGGCCCACATTCGCATCGCCTCGCGTCGGCGCAGGAACGCCCACCAGACGAGGGCGGAAGTGCCGAGCGTCAGCCAGAGCCAGTGCCAGGCGTGCGGTTGTTCGATAGTGAAGGGCATTGGGACGGAGCGGGTGTCGATATTGATTCAGGCGAGTGAGCGGAAACGGGTGCTTGCGAGCAGGATGTCGACGGCAAGGAGGAGGAACGCGATGGCCAAGAGCGGTGGAATCGTCCAGCGGCCAAGGTCCACTGACTCCACCGCGAAATCCGAGTACTCGAGATAGCGACGGGCCTCGGTCTCGGTCCGTTCGAGTCGATCGATCTCAGCGTAGACCGATTCAAGGCTCGCGGTGTCCGTGGCTCGGAAGTACTTGCCTCCGGTGGTCGCGGCGATGCGGCGCAGCAGATCCTCGTCGATGCTGACCGGCACGTTCTGCACGAAGTCGCCAAACATCCTGTCGCGCATCGGCATCGGGGCGAAACCCTTGGTGCCAACGCCGATGGTGTAGACCTTGATCTCGAAGGTGCGGGCAAGCTCCGCAGCCTCCGCGGGATCGATGTCGCCAGCGGTGTTCTCGCCGTCGGTCAGGAGGATCATCACCCGACTCTTGACTTTGGTCGCATCGTCTCCGGCGCCGTCGCCGCGGACGCGCACATCCTTCAGGCGTTCGACGCCAAGCGCCAGCGCTTCGCCGATGGCGGTGCCGTCCTCGTTCTCGCCCGCGAAGTCGATCTTTCCGAGCGACGCGAGAAGATGATCGTGGTCCAGCGTCAGCGGACAGACGCCGTCGGCGAATCGGGCGAAGGAGACGAGTCCGATGAGATCGTTGGGTCTGCCTCCCAATCGCTTGCCGCCGTCGACGAAGTCGTTGGCGACTGCCTTGATCGCGTCGAGTCGATTGCTCTGGCGTCCGTTCAACGAGAAGTCGAGTGCCCGCATCGAGCCCGAGCGATCGACAAGCATCTGGATGGCGATGCCTTCGACGCGCACCTTGGTTTGCTCGTCCGCCTTGACCGGACGGGCGATGCAGAGGACGACGATCGCCACCGCGAGGGAACGAAGAAACGTCGGCAGAAACCGGAAGCGAGAGAGGAAGCTCCCGCCCGCCGCCGCCGCGCCGCTCACGTCGGAATGTGCGATCGACGGTCGGTGCCGATGACGCCACCAGGGCAGCAGTGCCAAGGGCAGCAGCGCGAGGAACCACGGCTGAAGAAACGTGAAGGTCATGACTCGCCCTCTTTGGCGACGGGGCGAGATTCGTTCACGAATCGTCGGGCCAGCGCGAGACTCGCCGCGCACTCGCCGCCGTCGGGTTTGACGCCGGCGAACTTGACCATATCGGCGCCGCGCAGGAATCCCGCCAACTGTTCCTGATGTCCTCCGGCGATTGCTGCGGAGCGACGGGCTTCGCGCAGAAACTCTGGTGTTGTGAGTTCCGGAGCTCGAATGCCGAAGCGCGTTTCGACGTAGCCGCGGACGATGTCGGCAAGCCGCACGTAAAAGAGATGGACTTGGCCGGAAGCTGGAAGAGCGTCCCGCTCCAAGGCATCGATTGCTGCCAAGGCCATGGCATCGGCGCTCAGGGCTCGCTTGGTCGTCGTGCGTCGCGCAAGCAACAGCCATGCGGCGAAGGCCAACGCGATCGCCGCTGCACCGCCGCCTGCGTACCACGGCCAGCGAGCCGCTTGCGGCACGAGGTCCAGCCGGGCCTTGATGTCCTTGAACTTCTGGGGATCGTCGTCGGCACCGATGAGACTGGTGACCGTCAGCGCAAGCGATGGTGTCGTGATCGTGGGCGCATCGTCCGCTTCGCCGAGTCGCAAGGTGATGGGCGGCAAGGTGTGCTCACCCGATTCAAACGTCGTCAGCCGATACCGTGCCACTACACGCCCGTCGATGATCTGCGGCGGGTCGAGCGGCGTCACGTCGAAACCGCCGAACTCAATGGGCATCGTCGGCAAGGTGGTCGCGCCGTCCGTCCGCAGGAGATCGAGCGTCAGCGTAATCGGTGTGCCAACCTCGACGGTCGATGGTTCGGCGCGGAGTCGGACGATGCCGTTGGGTCCGGAATCCGTTGCCTCGACCGGCGCTGCGGGCGAGACCTGCGGGAGCGATGGCCCGCACGCGGCGAGGACAATCGTGCACGCGAGCGCGGGGCGCATGTTGCACATCGTTCGCATCGTTCGCATCATCATCGTGCCCGCCTCGCTTCCCGACGGCGGAAGTAACTCTGGAGCGGCTCGATGAAGGACTCTCCGGTGCGCAACTCAATCGGCTGGATCCGCATGCGACGGAACGCAGCAGCGCGAGCTTCGATGCGAGCAGCCGCAGTGGTCTCGTAGCGATTGCGAACCTTTGCGCTCAGCGTGTCGACGACGGCGATGCGACCGGTTTCAAGGTCACGAAGTTCCACGAAACCCACCTTGGGCAGCGTGAGCTCGCGCTGATCGGTCACGCAGATCGGAATCACGTCGTGCTTGGCCGCCGTCAGACGCAGCGACGCTTCCCACCCAGAACTCATAAAGTCGCTGATGACGAAGACGACTGCCCGACGCTTCTGCACTCGTTGCACTTCGTCAAGCGCTTCGCTGATGTCGGTGCCGGCGCCTTGGGGCTTGAGCGAGAGGATTTCGCGAATGATCCGCAGCACGTGTCGCGGGCCCTTGCGCGGCGGCACGAATCGCTCGATACGGTCGGTGAAGCAGAGGAGGCCAGCCTTGTCGTTGGAGCGAATTGCCGAGAAGGCCAGCGTCGCGGAAATCTCAGCAACGAGCTCGCGCTTGAACTGACCGTGCGTGCCGAAGCGTTGCGAGCCCGAGAGATCGACCGCGAGCAACACCGTCAGTTCGCGCTCCTCGCGAAAGAGTTTGACATGCGGATCGCCGACGCGGGCCGAAACATTCCAGTCGATCGAACGGACATCGTCGCCGATCTGATAGGGACGAACCTCTTCGAACTCCATGCCGCGGCCCTTGAACGCCGAACGGAACTGACCGCCAAGCGCCTCGCTCACGAGGTGCGAGGTGCGGATCTCAATCCGGCGGATCTTGCGGAGCATCTCGGCGGTCAGCATCACTGGGGCCTGGCTGAGACGAAGCGGAAGTGGCGACTGAAACGAATCGAACGCGGTCGGGGCGAGTCTCACGGCACCGGTACGTGCTCAAGCAACGTCTTGACCAGCATGTCGGTGGTCTTCTCTTCCGCTTCGGCTTCGTAGCTCAAGGTGATGCGATGACGAAGGACGTCCATCGCCACATCCTTGATGTCCTGCGGCACGACGTAGCCGCGTCCGTCGAGGAACGCCTTGGCCTTCGCGGCGCGGACCAGATTGAGCGTTGCTCGCGGCGAGGCGCCGTACTGAATCAACCCAACGAGCGGGACGCGATACGCAACCGGATCACGCGTTGCAGCGACGAGCGAGACCGCGTAATCGCGCAACCGATCGTCGACGAAGATCTCGTCGACGATGCGTCGGGCTTCGAGAATCGACTCTGGCTTCATCACCGCCTCGACGCCTGGGGTTGACGTCGTGCGGACCATGCGATCGAGAATCTGCCGCTCTTCCTTGGGTGTCGGATAGCCGACCACGAGCTTCAGCATGAAGCGGTCGACCTGGGCTTCCGGCAGCGGATACGTGCCTTCCTGTTCGATCGGGTTCTGCGTCGCGAGGACGAGGAAGGGATCGGGCAAGCGGTACGTTTCGGCACCGATCGTGACCTGTCGCTCCTGCATCGCTTCGAGAAGGGCGCTCTGCACCTTTGCCGGTGCCCGGTTGATCTCGTCGGCGAGCACGATGTTGGTGAAGAGCGGACCTTTCTTCACCGTGAAGTCACCGGTGTTGGGCCGGTAGACCAACGTACCGATGAGGTCCGCCGGCAAGAGATCGGGGGTGAACTGGATGCGCTGAAACCCCGTTCGGATACCGGCGGCCAAGGCCGCGACGGCGGTGGTTTTGGCAAGTCCGGGAACGCCCTCGATCAGCAAGTGGCCGTTGCAGAGCAGTCCAATGAGCAAGCCCTCGAGCAGATGGTCCTGCCCGACGATGACCCGCTGCATCTGCTGGTGCAACGCCTGAAATGGTTTGCTGGCTGCCTCGACCTGACGCTCGATGGCGTCGACGTCCTGCTGGGTGAATGTGGTCATGGTGGAAGGTGGCGTTACGGCGCGTCAGGCGATGAGGTTCTGCCGCGGTAGTTGGTCGTCGCACTTGGGGCGAAGGAGGATGCCGAGGTCGACGACTTCCGTCGGGACCCGCGCGGGGCTGAATTGCGTTATCCATACCGACATGGACGAGCACGGATCAACCAAACCGGAAGCAAGCGCGGCGACGACAGGGGAAGATTCTCGCACATCCCTGACGATCGGTTTCATCGGTGTCGGCGTGATGGGCCGCTCGATGGCCGGCCATCTTTTGAACGCAGGCCATCGGCTGCGACTTCACACCCGGACGCCGTCGCGGGCCGAATCCCTGGTCACTGCCGGCGCGGTGATGGTCGGAAGCCCCGCTGCGGCCGCAGACGGAGCGGATGCGGTGATTTCGATGGTGGGGACGCCCGCCGATGTCGAGGCTGTCCATCTCGGAGCGGGGGGAACGCTTTCGGCGTCACGACCGCCGCGGCTTCTGATCGAGATGACGACCAGTCAGCCGGCCTTGGCTGTCCGGCTCCACGCCGAAGCGGCCCGGCGAGGGGCGGCGGCGTTGGACGCACCGGTCTCGGGAGGCGATGTCGGGGCCCAGAACGCGACCCTGTCGATCATGGTTGGCGGCGATCTCCCTGCGTTTGCGTCTGCGATTCCGCTCTTGGAGCTCATGGGCAAGACCATCGTCCGGCAAGGCGGTCCCGGGTCGGGGCAGCACACCAAGATGGTGAATCAGATCCTGATCGCCAGCACCATGATCGGGGTGGTCGAGGGGCTGCTGTATGCCGCGAAGGCCGGGCTCGACCCCCAGTCGGTCCTGGCCTCGGTCGGCGGCGGTGCCGCGGGGTCTTGGTCGGTGCAGAACCTTGCACCACGCATCGTGCGCGGCGACTTCAACCCCGGTTTCTTCGTCGACCATTTCGTGAAGGATCTCTCGATCGCCCTTGACGAGGCAACCCGGATGGGCCTCGATCTGCCTGGCCTCGCGCTGGCGAAGCAGCTCTATGAGTTCGTGCAGTCCGGCGGCTACGGTCGCCGCGGCACGCAGGCGCTGTATCTCGCGCTGGCCGCGCGGGCGGGGATCCGCGTCGAGGACGCTGGCGTCTGACGAATCTCGACGTCAGTGGAAGAGGAGCTGACGGAAAGAGATCGCCAGCGCGACTGCCAGCGTACTCATCGACGCGATCGATGCAGCAACGGCCCACGGTCGCGTCATGCGGAGGTACCAGTGCGCGATCGCGTGCCACCAGAGAAGGAGCCAGAGCGAGACCGTGATCATCGCAGCGACGAATGCCCGAATGTCAATGAGCAGGATGTTCTGCTCGTAGCCGCTCAGCCCTAGGAGCGAACTCGACGCGCGAATTGCCATGCCGCCGAACGTGACTGCGAACGGAATCGAGAAGAGGACGATGACCGAGGCGCGCACAATGTGTCGCCAGCGCACCTTGGCTCGCGCTCGCGCAACCGGCAGCACCGCAAAGGCGGCGAAACCAATGCCGACCGAGAAGCACGCGTACTTCGCGAGCATCACTTCGACCCCCCACACGCGGAACAACTCAGAGGTGATCCAGCTCGCCTGACTCGCGAGCGAGGCGGACCATGATTGCGGGGGCAACCGAACGAACCAGGGCATGCCGAGCCCCACAACGAGTTCTCGATACTCAGTCCATCGCATGGTCGTGAGCGAGAGCGACCGGAGGACCGGCACATGCCAGACCACGTAGGCTCGAAACATGATGCACCAGACGAGCGGCACAAGAATCCAGCGGGCCGGCCGGATTGGATCGCGCATCGTCAGCCGCCGACAGAGCCACCAGGGGACGCTGGCCACGAGCGGAGCGACGAACGCTGCGCCGATGATGGTGGTCACGCGGCTCGGGCACTCGACCCATGACGACGGGCCACGCCACCGCGTGCTGAAAACCTCGCGCCAGGCGAGGGCAAGGCCGCATTCTGCACAGGTGCCGTGGAGCGGGCAGGTGTCCTGCCAGGTCGTGATCACGCCCGATTGGTCGTACCCGCAGCGAGGACATTGAGGGGTAGGCTCCATCGCGACGGGGACGCTACCAGAGGGCTGTTGGAGGAGTCTTGCGACGACGCGAAGGGGGTTGGCTGTGGCGACTCGGGATTTCGCTGAAGCTGACGTGGTCGTCCAGCCTGCCGGGCGGGTGGGGGGAACGCTCTCGGAAGCCGACCGCTTGGCATCGCCCGCAGACTTCGGTATCCTGCTCGACTCGGTATTCGGGCTCGACATTCGGCACTCCGCGGCCTCGCGGGTGCTTCCTGAGGTTTTTCAAATGGCTACGACGATTCCCCCGACCGGCAAGGTCACCTTTCAGATCTCTACCCTCCCGGCGACCCCGTCGGCCAAGAAGACCGTCATGCGGCTGATGCGGATGAACCCGCGGACCCAGCGCACGCTCTCCAAGTTGTCCCACAATCGCGTCACCAATCTCCATGAGCGCCGGCCCCGCGCCGGTCGCATGTGGCTGACCCGCGTCGGAGCGACTCGGCTGGTCAAGGTCGCGGTCGGTGAGAAGTTCACCCTCAGCATGACCCCGCAGATCGTCAACGACGTCAAGAGCGTCGAGCAGTACCTCACGCGACTATGAGTCGAGGCGGGGCTGCGAGAGCGCGGTCAGGGAACACGTCGACCAAGCAACAGGTCAATGAAGCAACACGGCCCCTCCCGCATGGGATGGGCCGTTGTCGTCTGTGCCGTGCTTTTTCGATGATGATTCGATGATCGTCGGTGCTTCCTCCGGTGCGGGCTGCGATGACCGTGAGCGCTCGACCTTCGAATGGCACCATCTCTCTTACCTTCGTTCGGAATGGCGTACGGGACACCTACCTACCGAACCCGATCAGAGACTTCTCGCAACCGATCACGATCCCTCTATTTCAACGGCCCCGGTATCCTTGCCGGGGCCGTGTCGTTTTACAGGAGAGCCACGACCCAATGACGGTTCCGACCTATGACGGTTTCATGCGTCCGCTCCTGGATCTCGCGCAGGGTGGCGAGGAGCACGCGCTTCGTGAGGCAGTCACGGCCCTTGCGGACCGGCTCGGAATCCCCAAGTCCGACCGTGAGGAGATGCTTCCGAGCGGGACCCAGACGAAGCTCTACAACCGAGTGGGGTGGGCGGTCACCTATCTGACCAAGGCCGGCCTCCTCGAAAAGCTTGGCCGCGGCCGATTCCGCATCACGCCGCGTGGACGAAGCGTACTTGCCGAGCAGCCAGTTCACATCGACCAGCAGTATCTCGAACGATTCCCTGAGTTTCTGGCCTTTAAGACCAAGCGCCGTGCATCCGACTCGCAAGAGCCAGCGGGCGACTCGACCGGCGCTCTCACCCAGGAGACCACGACTCCGCACGAGCGTCTCGACTATGCCTACAAGGAGCTGCGCGACGCGCTCGTCGACGAGTTGCTTGAGCGCGTTCGCGCTTCGACACCGAGCTTCTTCGAACATCTCGTCGTCGATCTGCTCAAGGCGATGGGATACGGCGGAGCCCACGCCTCGCGCGCCGCAGTCACCGGCAAGAGTGGCGACGGCGGAATCGACGGTGTGATTCCAGAAGATCAGCTCGGCCTCGACATGGTGTACGTTCAAGCGAAGAAGTGGGAGAACTCCGTTGGTCCCGACGAAATCCGGAAGTTCGTCGGCTCGCTCGGCGAGAACAAGGCGCACAAGGGCGTCTTCATCACATCCGGCTCGTTTACGAGTGGTGCCCGTCACGCTGCGGAGCGTGCCAACGCCCGCGTCGTCTTGATCGACGGCGACATGCTCGCCGAGCTCATGATCGACCACAGCGTCGGCGTCGCCGATGTCAAGACCTACACGATCAGACGCCTCGACTCCGACTATTTCGAGCAGGGATGACGGCGTGAGCGCAGCGCTCTAGAAACGGAGCCCGCGTGGCATACGGGACACACACCTACCAAACCCAGCTACCAAATCCGGAACCGCCTGAGGACTGACGCGCTGCGGCGAACGCAGCGTCGCGTCTCAGCCGCCCAGCGGTTCGCAATCGAAGCCGGGATTCCGTGCGGGGCGAGTCCGAGCTTCAGGCTGCGGCCGACGCTGGCGGGGTCTCGCGTCAGAAGGCGTTCGACCGGCGCGTGAAAGTCATGCGCGATCCGCTGGAGTGGACCGACGCCGACATCGCGGCAGCGACCGCGGGCCCAACGAGCTGCGGCGCTGACCGCAGTCGCCACCGACAGCATCCCG
>JBBQCR010000071.1:0-11792 GCA_038318935.1 Phycisphaerales bacterium | reverse complement strand
CTTCATCACGAGGACCTCCGAGGAGGGTGGTTGCGAGAGGGGGGCGATGATAGCCCTCCGGTCGCTGGGTCTGGCGTTTTTCGACGGGGGGTCGGTCGTGGGTTCAGCCAACTCCTGACAGACGCCGATACACGCTCCGCCTACGCTTGACGCCTGCTTTCTGCCCTATCGCTCGCACGGAGCCTTCGTTGATGTTGCTCGCCGCCCTTGTCTGCGCTCTCTCCCTCAGCGCCGCCCCGCCGACCACGTTTGCGAGCCCTGTCGCTCCGAGCGTCACCTCCACCACCACTTATCGGTTGCGACAAACGGTTCGTCTCGACGACATCCCCGCAGGGACCGGTCGGGTCCGACTGTGGGTGCCGGTACCGAGTGATACCGCGTGGCAGAGGGTTCTTGACGTCTCCATCGTCGACCTTGGCGACCGCTCCAAGGTGAGGCACCTCCTGCCAAGTTCGGGCTGGGTGCCGACGGACATCGTTGCCGACGGTGCGAAGGACGCTGCGGCGCGCGGTCCCACGCTGTCTCCTCCGCAGAGCGGACCGCCGAGCGAGACGATGCTGGTCGGCGACCCGTTGCCCGCGGTCGTGCAGCCATGATGCGCGTGGCGTTCGCCGGTGTTGGCCTTGCACTCGCGATCGCCGGTTGGGCAGCGCCATCTGTTGCGGACGGTACCGTCGACGAAGTGCGGCGACTGGTGCGTGAACGCTTCTACGACGCCGCTCGCGCGGAAGCGTGGGCCGATCGGCACGGCGCGACGAGTATTGCTGAGTTGCCAGCGGCGCTGAAGGAATTGCAGTCATCGCACACCGAGTATGTTCCGGTCGACTCGCCGCGCCACGCAGTGCTGCGGGCGGTGTTCGGTCCCGATCGCGAGAACGTGCGTCATCGATCGATCGGAATCGAGGTCGCCACGATCGACGGGCGCACGTTCGTGCGGCGCATTGCGCCGACCTCGGACGCTGTCGCCTTCGGCATGCTGCGCGGCGACGAGATCGTCGCTTGCGACGGCCAGCCATTCGATCCGGTGCGATCACTGGCCGGACGTGAGCAGGTGCGACTCGAATTTCGGCGTCTCGCCGGCGAGGCGATCATCGAACGGACGCTCACGGTGCGTGACGTTTCCATCCGTCAGGAGTGGATGAGCACCGAACGCGACGGCGCCCGTGTTGTTGACCAGATGATCGGGACTCGAACGGTTCGCGTTGCCATCCTCCCGCTGCCGAGCGGCGCGGGCAGCGAGTTCCTCGACCTGATGCAGGACCTTCTCACGGGACCTCTTGCGGGGGCCGACGCGTTGGTCCTTGATCTGCGCGGTGGCGTCGGTGGTTGCTCGCCTGAGTACGTTCGTCCGTTTCTTGACGGCGTGCCGGTCATCGCGTCGACCGATCGCGACGGGCGCGCCACACGCGTCGAGACGCAGTGGCGCAAGCCCTTGGTGCTGCTGGTCGATGGCGAGACTCGAAGCGGCAAGGAGATGGTTGCGTTTGCCTTGCAGCGGTTGCAACGAGCGACGGTCGTCGGCGAGCGCACGGCAGGGGCGGTGCTGGGTGGACAGCTCTTTCCGCTGCCCAACGGGGCGCTCCTCTATCTCGCGACGCTCGACACGCTCGTCGATGGCGAGCGGCTCGAGGGTCGCGGCGTCACGCCGGACGTCGTCGTGTCGGACGTGCTGCCCTTTGCGGTTGGACGTGATCCACAACTTGATCGCGCGATCACGGAAGCGGTCGACCTGGTCACAGCCGTGCCCGATGCACGACGTCGCTGAACACGTACCATGAACGCGGTCGGTTGCAACGGCCGCGCGACTGCGATCAGGCGCTCTTGCGAACCGCTGTTCCTCGCACATCACCCTTCAGGCCCGAAAGAAACTGCCCATGACCATTGCTCGACGTGACCTCTTTCGACTCGCCGGTGTCGCAGCCGGTTCCGCCTTCCTTCCAAGCCTCGCCTTCGGCCAACCGCGTCAAGCGCAGCCGCCAGCCGCTCCCGCGGAGCCGCTGCGATGGATCAGGACCAAGGTCGGTTCGCTGGAGTGCACGATCGTTGGCGACGGCTCTGCAGTCGTCTCGCCGATTCAGCCGACCATGGCTCCGACCGCGGTGAAGGCGGACCTTGATGCCGCTCTCGATTGGGCGTTTCATCCGCGCGATGCCGCCAAGCTCGAGTTCAATTGCGTGGTGGTCAAGACCGGTAGTGACGTGGTGCTCGTCGATACCGGCACCGGCGCGCCTTCAGGCAATCCGCTCGGACGTGTGCGCGAGAACCTCATCGCCTCGAGCATCCGACCCGAAGACGTGACGGCCATCATCATCACGCATTGCCACAGCGATCATCTTGGTGGTTGCTTCCTCCCCGACGGATCGCTCGCGTATCCCAACGCACGGGTCCTCATGCAACGGGCCGAACACGCGTTCTGGTCCGGATCGGCGCCGGATCTTTCCAAGGGCGGTGTCTCTGCCGACGCGAAGGCATCCATGATCAAGGAGATCGCTGCGCGGCTGGAGAAACTGAAGGGCCGTCTTGAACTCGTGGATCCCTCGTCGAAGCTCTTCACGTCGCTGCAACTGATGGACACCAGCGGTCACACGCCCGGGCACTGCTCGATCATGCTGGACGGCGGCGCAACGCAGATGTGCATCCTCGCCGATGTCGCCCACAATCATGTGGTGATGTTCGCCAATCCTGAGTGGACGATTGCCTTTGATACCGACCCCAAGGCGGCTGCGGCGACGCGCATTGCTCTCTTCGATCGGCTTGCGGCCGATCGCACGCGAGTGCTCGCCTATCACTTGCCGTGGCCGGGACTCGGACACCTGCGGGCTGGTTGCGGCGTGGGCGGCAAGGGATACGACTGGATCATGGAACCATGGGGAACGTGATCGCGGTGCCGTGTGGTTCGATGATCGCCATGGTGTTGACTGCAACTGCCGCAAGCGATCACCGTACACTGCCGACCTCCTCTTCGTCGCGTCCTTGGAGTTCATCGCATGCGTCACGCCTCGTCCCGACTCGATCGTCACTCCGTCCTGATGTTGCTCTTCGCGTCCGCGTTGGGGGCCGTCGCTTCCCTCGTCGGCTGTTCGAGCGCTCCGCAGCGGACCCCGGTGACGCTCACCTACCCGCCGGTCGCGACGGTCGACGTTGTCGAGAACTACCACGGGACGATGGTCTCCGATCCCTATCGCGGGCTTGAGGAGTACAGCCCGTCGACCAATCTGTGGATTGACGAGCAGGAAGCGCTCGCGCGAGGATTCCTCGACGCGGTGCCGGGACGAGCGAAGATCAAGGCCCGGCTTGAGGCACTCTGGAACTTCGAGCGCTTCGGCTTGCCCGAAAAGGCTGGCAACCGCTTTGTCTACGCTCGCAACGACGGTCTGCAGAACCAGAGCGTGGTGTACGTCACCGAGGCGCTCAACGGCGCACCGCGCGTGCTGCTGGATCCCAACACGCTGTCGAAGGACGGAACGATCGCCTTGGGCGGAAGTTCGATCTCAGACGACGGATCGCTCTTTGCATATTCAATCGCCGAGGCGGGCTCCGATTGGAACGTCATCAAGGTGCGCGATATCTCAACCGGCCAGGATCTACCCGACGAAATCCGTTGGGTGAAGTTCTCGACCGCAAGCTGGTCGAAGGACGGCAAGAGCTTCTACTACAGTCGATTTGATCCTCCCGCCGACGGCGACAAGCTGAAGGCAGTCAACGAGTTTCACAAGATCTATCGGCACACCATCGGAACCTCGCAGGACGCGGACACACTCGTCTACGAGCGAAAGGATCAGCCTCGCTGGTACATGGGCGCTGCGGTGAGCGACGACGGGCGCTGGCTGATCATCGGGCTGGAGAGTGGCGACTCCGTCAACAACGCGATGGTCTACAAGGACCTCACGAAGCCGGACGCTCCGTTCGTCGAACTCTTCAACCGCTTCGACGCCAAGTACTCGTTCGTCGGCAACGACGGCACGACGTTCTACATCCAGAGTGATCTAGACGCGCCGCGCAGCCGCGTCTGGGCGATCGACATCACCAAGCCCGAGAGAGCGAACTGGCGCGAAGTGGTCCCACAGGCCAGCGACGCCCTGACCAGCGCCTCGATCGTCGGCAATCAGATGTTCTGCAACTATCTGCAGGACGCGCGAAGTCTGGTGCGCATCTACGGACTCGACGGGTCGCGGGAGAACGAGGTGCCACTGCCGGGCATCTGCACCGCATCGGGGTTCGGCGGCAAGCGCTCAGACACCGAGACCTTTTTCGCCGTCAGCAGTTACACACTTGCGCCGTCCATCTTTCGGTACGACCTCGCGTCCGCGAAAAGCACTGTGTTTCGTGCTCCTACAACAGCCTTTGACGGATCGAAGTACGAGACGGTGCAGGTTTTCGCGCCCAGCAAGGACGGCACGAAAGTGCCGATGTTCATCACCCATCGCAAGGGAATGAGCCTCGACGGAAACAACCCGACGATTCTCTACGGCTA
Organism: Phycisphaerales bacterium; assembly: GCA_038318935.1. Classification (GTDB taxonomy): domain Bacteria; phylum Planctomycetota; class Phycisphaerae; order Phycisphaerales; family SM1A02; genus JAEUIT01. The sequence goes on along the minus strand of JBBQCR010000071.1, from coordinate 7,318 downwards.
CGGTGGGTTCAACATCCCGTTGACCCCGAGCTTCTCGCCGGTGACCAGCGGTTGGCTCGATATGGGCGGCGTGTGGGTCGTGGCCAACCTTCGTGGCGGCGGCGAGTATGGTGAGGAATGGCATCGCGGCGGCATGCGCCTGAAGAAACAGAACGTCTTTGACGACTTCATCGCCTGCGGCGAGTGGCTTATCGCCAACAAGTACACCAGCACACCGAAGCTCGCCATCCAAGGCGGAAGTAACGGCGGCCTGCTGGTCGGCGCGGCTCTAACGCAGCGGCCCGATCTCTGGGGCGCGTGTCTGCCCGCAGTGGGGGTACTCGACATGCTCCGCTTCCAGAAGTTCACGATCGGCTGGGGCTGGGTCGGCGACTACGGCAGCTCCGACAACCCGGAGGAGTTCAAGGCCCTGTACGCCTACTCGCCCTATCACAACGTGAAAGCGGGGGTCTGCTATCCGCCGACGCTCATCACCACCGGCGATCACGACGATCGTGTCTATCCGGCCCACAGCTTCAAGTTTGCTGCAGCGCTGCAGGCCGAGCAACTGAAGGTGCCCGACTGCCGCAACGTGATCCTCCTGCGGATCGAGAAGCGGGCTGGACACGGTGCCGGGAAGCCAACCAGCAAGCGCATCGAAGAGGCGACCGACATCTATGCCTTCCTGAAGGCGACGCTCGGCATGTGAACACGATTGCATGTTCCCTCTCGAGCGAAACGCCCGAGATCGCGCTCTGATCTAGGCGGTCGCGTCACGTGCCCGTAGTCCCATCGGCCTCGGGAGTGTGAGTCGCCGCTGTTCCCATTCCCTCATTCTCCGATCGATCGATGGCCATGCGATCCCACGCGTCGCGCACGGCATAGCGAGCTTTGTCCCACGGAAGGACCGAGCTCTCCCTGAGCTTTGCCCACTCGGATTGCAGTTCCGACTCTGCAGCTTCGAAGGTGCGCCTGCCCGCCTTGTCGCGAGCACGCGATTCCCAACCGAAGCGATACGCCGGCACATAGAGATCGAAGTCGATGCCCGCTTCGACAGAGGGACGTTTGGCGAAGTGGGCCCGCCAAGCAGTGTCATCGGTCGTGGGGTCGAACGGAGTGGCATCGGTCGGTGGAGTGTTGGGACGAGGAATTGGAGGGTCGAAGCTCATTGTGGTGTCCTTGGATCTTCCGATCGAGCGACGCAGTCGCGCCGCATCAACAGAAGAGTGTTCGCCCTCACGAGATCACTGGCCATCGGGTGCTTGCCGCAAAAAAACTCGCGCGAAGCTGCCCCGTGACCGTCATGCGCCAATGGCGTTCACGGCATCGGCGAGCTTCGTGACCATCTGCGAGGCGCCGAACTTCAGTAAGCGTGACGAGGCGACGTCGTGACCGGCTTCGTGCCAGAGTCCGACGACGACGTGTCGTGTTGGTGATTCGGCGCGAATCCGCTGGCAGAGGACGCGGGCGTGGATTTCGGCAAGCGGTGGCATGGCGCAGATGACTACCGCCGTCGCGGTGTCGCTCTTGCCGACGGTCTCAGCGCGCTCGCTGATGAGCTGTACCGATCCCATCGCTGTGGCGATATGGCCGCGTGATCGCAGAATCAGGGCGAGCATCAGAGCGCTGAGACCATCAGCTTCCGTTCGGGCGGGCACGCAGAGGACGTTCACCGGTTGAGATGCGACCACGGGGGCGGGGACGTCGTCGGCGATTGTCTGCACGATCTCCGAAAGTGCGTCCAGGACGAAGCGCAACTGTTCGGCCGAGAGTTCGCCATCGCGACGATCGACCTGTACGAGAGCAAGCGCCGGCAACAACACATCTTCGTAGGCGTGATCGAGCCCGCCACGGTCGCGGGCCGCGCGGGCGACGCTGAGGGCGTCGTCGGCATCGAACGCGAGAAGTCGCTGGTAGGCGCGGGCAGCGTCGGACAGCGCTGGCTGCTCGTTGAGCACCATGGTGATCCACTGCATGCTCGGAAGATGTCGCCCGAGCACAGCGATGCAGAGCGTCATTGGCATCGCAAGAACCAGCCCCGGCGCGCCCCAGAGCCACGTCCAGAAGACCAGCGCCAGCAGTACGGCCGGAGTCGAAAGCCCAGTTCGAACGCCGTACGCCCATGGTTCGATGACGTAGAGGCATGAAGTTTCGAGTACGGAGAACAGGCCAAGCGTCAGGAGCGGTGCCGTCCAGCCATCGAGGACAATCATGGCGAGCAGCGTTGGAAGCGCCGCAGCGAGGGAGGGCCCCACGATGGGAACGAATCGAAGTGGCACGACCAGAGCGCCAAAGAGAATTGCGTTGGGCACCCCGATCAGAAGCAGTCCGATCGCGAAAACGGTGCCGAATCCGACGTTGATCAGGAATTGGGCGAAGAGAAAGCGACTGACGTTCAGCGTCGCCTCTTCAATCACCTGAGTCGAGATTCGCAATCGATCCGCGCCGGCCAGCGCCAACGCCCGGTTCCGGAGATCTTCGCGCTTCACGAGGATGAAGCTGGTGAAGACAAGCACGATGCCGCCGGCAAAGAGGGGCTGGATGAGGGCACTCAGCAGTTCGACGAGGGATTCGATCGGACCGGTCGTCGCCGGCGGAAGTGTCACCGTGACAGGCGCGGCCTGCGCCGGCTGCTGGCTCCCATCCAAGGACGACGTCGCGTCACGCACCTGCTCGCGCACCTCGGTAAGCCCGCGCTGAGCGCGTGAGAGCCATCCATCGGTCTCACCCGCGAGCGACCGGACCTTCTCGCGAACAGCCTCGCGATATCGCGGGAGATTGCTCGCCAAGTCGAGCGCCTGAAGGGCAACGATCCAACTGACGAACGCGACAGCCGCGATACTCACGCCAACCGTCATCGCCGCCGCAAGCCAGGCGGGAACGCCGATGCGCTGGAGCCGCTCCACAACCGGTGCAAGTACGAACGCCAGCAGAATGGCCAACGCTATTGGAATGAGGATCTCGCGAGCGGCAGCGAGCGTTCCGACAAGGACGACGACGATAAGTATGCGTGCCAATCGCGCGACATCTGGTCGAGTAGCTGATGGGGAGATCATCGCGATGCTTTCGATCGACGCCGTTGAGCAACAAGGCGCTGGATCGCACACTGCGCAAGGCGTATTGCAGCGACGGTAACGAGGGACCTCGCCGTCCTGTACAGAGGCGAAGATCGCGTCGACTCTGGCGACGCCAAGTTCGCAGCGATGACCTGGGCGAACCGCAGGACCAGTGGCGGTTGACGCGGCGCGGCGAGTGCTCGCAAAGCAACTTTCGCCTCATCGAGCGCATGGGCAGCGTCGATGGCACGATCGCGATGGTGGTACTTCACGGACGTTGGCTCGGGCGAACTCGACGGACGGTCTCCATCGTTCGCATCGCCAGAGACGCCACCGCCCATGTCGCGAGTCCAAGCATCACAGCGACGATCGCGAGCGCGCCCGCCGGCGGCATGACCGTCCACAGCGCGACTACTAGGGCGGCAGCGGCCGCTGTACTCGCGAGGACGCCCAGTGCGCACGCTGCGGCCAGGAATGCGCAGCCAATGGCGATCTCCTGGGCCGCGACGCGGGCGACGCGGCCCTCCGCTTCCAGCAGATCGGTCACGCGAAGAATGAGATTCACGATCATTCCCACGACTTCAGCTCCGCTTGAGAAGGGCGGCGACGAGCATGCCAGCTCCGAACGCGAGAAGAATCGAGGTGAAAGGCCGTTCATCAACGAACTCTTCGACAGTGCCTGACACGTCGTTCACCTTGGAAGTAACAGCCTTGGCTGCAGCCTTCACGCCTTGGCTTCCCTGATCGATGAGCGATTTGGAGATTGCGCCAAAATCATCCCGCAGCGCAGCAAGATCAGCCTTCAACGAATCGAGTTCAGACACGGGTTCAGCTTTCGACATGGGTTGCTCCTAGAAACGATGGGACAGTACGACTCACGGCGAACGAGCGTGTCGGGCGAGTACCTGAATCGCTGACGCGACACCTGACCAACGTGAATTTCAAGAGCGTCCGGCGTGGGAATAGTCGTACACTCGGGCCATGACGCTACGTGGAAAAATACGAGTGCTCTGTGTTGACGATCATGAATTGATCGCTGATGGTCTTGCCGCTCGCATGGCCGTCGAGCCTGATCTTGAGTGTGTGGGACATCTTGAAAGTGCCGATCTCCTCGTCGCGACGGTCAAGGAACTGCGGGCTCAGGTCGTCCTCTTGGATCTCAGCATGCCCGGCCCCGATCCGCTGGAGCGGCTGGTCGATCTGAAGCGGGCCTGCCCGGAGGTCGCGGTCGTGGTCCTCTCCGCGCATGTGCGCGACCACTTCATCGATACTGCGCTCGCCCGCGGCGCCAGCGGCTATTTCAGCAAGTACGACTCCTCCGCGTCCATCTTTGAGGGCATTCGGCGGGCGACGCTCGGCAGGATCGCTCTCAGTGACGAAGTTTCCAGTCGCCTGCGTCACGGATCGGTGCCTGGTCATTCTGGCACGGCGACCGGAAGCATGAGCCGCCTGAGTTCCTTGTCGCCGCGTGAACTGGAAGTGCTGCGGCTCGTCGGCAAGGGCATGTCGCGAGCTCAGATTGCAAGGGATTTTTGTCGAAGCCTCAAGACGATCGATGCGCAGCACACCTCGATCATGAAGAAACTCGATATTCATGATCGCGCGGAGCTCACCCGATTCGCGATCGCCGAGGGGCTGGTAGAGGCGTGACCCGGACGGAGGCCGCTCCGGTGCGCCGGGGGTGGGCCGACCACGCCGATTGAGGCGATGAGCGCGATGAAGGCGATTCGGTCGATGACGGCGATCAGGGCGATCAGGGCGATGCAGTGTGACCCATGAGACGTGACCGCACATTCTCCCTTGGCTTGCGGTATGGACTGGCCTTCGCGCTGGGCCTGCTATCGCTCACGCTGCGAAGCTCGCTCGCGCCGCTGTTAGGCCCTGTCGAAGCGCCGTTTCTCACGGGCATTCTCGCCGTGATTGGCGCGGCGTGGCTCGGCGGTGCGGGACCCGGACTGCTCGCCTCTGCCATTATCGTGGGCGGGACCTATGCGCTCCTTATCGTTCCAATGGGGGACGGGAAGGAAGCCGTGCTCGCTCGGTCCATCGTCTCGGTGACTTTCCTCGTGACGTCGATCGTGATCGCAGTGCTGATTGGTAGGTTTCGCGCGGCTGTTCGAGAGAGTGAGCGGTTACGCCGTCAACGTGCCTTGCAGTTGACGATGGCCCAGAAGCTCCTTGCCGCGAGTCTGAGTCCGCGAGGACTCGAATCGGTCACGAAGCATCTCGGTGAGGAAATCGACGCCGACGCCGCGATCCTCTGGATGTTCGGTGTCGATGGTGAAGTGCTTTCTTGTGAGCGGATCGCCCTGCAAACGAGTTGCGAGGGGGCGTGGCTCGCGAGCATCGAAGGAGTGATCGAGCGGCGGAGGGCGCTCCCTCCGGATGCCGATGATGCTGTTCGCAGGGCCCTCCGCACTGAAGTTGTTGTCCTCCGTGAGCAGGAAGGCACCGAGGTGGAAGCGGGCTACGCCGCCCTCGCCTTGGCAGCATGTCCGGCGAGTGATCGGCGAGGGTCCGGAGCCCCCGCCGCCGTACTCGAGTTCTTTCGAGCGAACGCGTTCGATCCTGCGCATCTGGACGAAGTCACGATGCGATCGATCGGCTTCGACATCGGACAGTTCATGCGAACTCAGCGAGCGGAGCGGGATGTGGAGTTGCTCAACGCGCGGCTGTACGAACGGCTCGACGAATTGCAGACCATCCTTGCGGCGGCACCAATCGGCATCGCGGTGGCTACCGATCCTCGCTGCGAACACATCACCTTGAATCCGTTCGCGGTGGAGCTGCTCGGCCTCGGGCGCGACGTGGACGCGCCGGTGAGGCTGCAAGACTTGGAGTCCCTCGACATTCGCGTGGTTGCTGAAGACCGAGAGGAGCATAGTTACGAGTGGCCGATGAAGCGATGCGTGGAAGCGCAGTGCGCCGTCGGTCCGATCGAAGTGGAGATCCGGCGACCGGATGGTGAACATCGGTCTATCTACAAGCTCGCTTCTCCGTTGCGTGACCACGAAGGTCGAACTCGTGGTTGCGTCGCGATCCTTGCAGACATCACGTCGCTTCGGGTTGCGGAGCGGTCACTGAGCCAGCGAGAGATCGTCTCTCGAACGGCGTTCGACAGGGATGCGATCGGGAAGGCCGAGCTTGATCCACACGACGGCCGCTTTCTGGTCGCCAACCGACGTCTGTGCGAGATGCTCGGCTTCACGTCTCTCGAACTCGCTGACCGGACGCTCCTCGATGTTCTGGGCGACACCGAACGCGATTATGCAATGGCGATGCTTCGCCGGATCGTCAGCGGCGAGCGGCAGGAATACGTTGCGGAACATCAGTACCGCCGAGCCGACGGATCGGCGGTCTGGGGTATCACTTCGGCAACGCTCGTGGACGAGGGCACGGCTCGCCAAGCTCGCGTGACGATCGCCATTCAGGATGTCACCGAACGCAAGCGAATCGAACGAGAACTCGATAGCTACCGTGGGCGGCTTGAGGAACTTGTCGACGCACGAACCAAGGCGCTCGAAGTGTCGTATCAACGCCTGCGCCTGTCGGAGCGGATGGCTGCGCTCGGCACTCTTTCGGCTGGTCTCGGTCACGACATGGGCAACTTGCTGCTGCCCGTACGACTTCGTCTTGAGTCCATGGAATTGAAGGGCGTGCCCGCATCGCTGCAAGACGATGTGCGGGCCATCGGAAAGTGCGCTGAGTATCTTCAGCGTCTCTCCAACGGACTGCGGTTGCTGTCGCTCGATCCTGAAAGGCCGGCGCTCATCGAGCAGACCGACCTGCGCGACTGGTGGAAGGACGTAGCGTCCTTCCTGAAGCACGCCGTCCCTGAGGGGGCCGAACTTGAAGTGCAATTCGCCGACGATCTCCCCCTGGCCATCGTGTCTCGGCATCGGCTTACCCAGGCGATCTTCAATCTCGTTCAGAATGCCGGAGACGCGATGCGAGCAAATCTCGGCAGCAAACCGCGACAGCGAGTGCGGGTGTGGGCGGAACGAGGACACGACGCGAGCTCGGTTCGCGTAGGTGTCAGCGACAATGGCGTCGGCATGACGCCGGAGATCAAGGCTCGCTGCATGGAACCATTCTTCACCAGCAAAGTCCGCGGTCTGTCTACCGGCCTGGGACTATCGCTCGTCAACAGCATCGTTCAGCAGAACCACGGCAAGCTTGAACTTGAATCCGAAGTGGGCGAAGGCACGACGTTCACCATGATCTTTCCCGCCTGCTCGGCGACGGATGGCGATGCTCCCGTCGCACTGCCAGCTCACTTTCGA
>JBBQCR010000070.1:0-11833 GCA_038318935.1 Phycisphaerales bacterium | reverse complement strand
TTGCCGCAGCTCGCGGAGATTCTCGGCGTCGACTTCGCGCTCGAAGGCCTTCGCATCATGGAGTTCTCGCAGTGCGGCATCGAACCCCTGATCAAGTTCGCCGACGACCTCGGCATCACGTGGCATCTGCTCTGCGATGGCGACCCGGCGGGACGTGGATACGCGGCGACCGCCGAGAGTTTCCTGGGCGGGCGACCGTACGGCAGTCACATCACGGCGATGGTCGAACGCGACATCGAGCATTGCCTTTGGTCGGCCGGGTACGCCGAGGTCTATCGCGATGCGGTACGGACCTCCTCAACGCGACATGACGACCGACGGAAGCGCATCGACAATCCGACGCCGACGATTGAACGCGCCGTGCGGGCTCGCTCGAAACCTGGCATGGCGATCGCGGTCGCGGAAGCAGCTCAGCGACGTGGAGCAGAAGGCGTACCAGCTGTGCTGGCGCACGCGATCCGCGCGAGCATGAACCTTGCCCGCACCGGCGCGTCGGGCCTCGGTGCGTGATACGAATCGGGATTGACTGCTCCGCTCAAGCGCGTCGCAGTACGCCGGATTCTCTAGAGCGAGTGTGCGCCCGGAGGGTGCTACGGAGCGCCACAATTGGTATGACGGATCTCACTGAGCGATCGCCGACCGGCGTCAGGGACCGTTGGGGATCGTGATAGAAGCCCGCTCCAGACCACTCTTCACGGCCGTTACCAAGGCATCGCGGACCACACCCGCATCGTCGGTCGCGCACCACAGGCGCACTGCCCACACGAGCCCGGTGTTGCCGATGTCCGCAAGCGACGCCTCGACCGGCTCGTCGGCGAGACGCCGCGGAACGCCACTGGCCGCAGCGAGAAGGATTTCGCGCGTCCGCTCCACGTCGGCCTGAAAGGGCGTGCGCACCATGACGTCGACTCGGCGCTTCGGGTGGTGCGTGGAGTTCTCGATCGTCGCCCCGAACACCGCGCTGTTGGGAATGATGAGTCGGCGATTGTCGGCGGTATCGAGCTTCGTGTTGAAGAGATCGATCTCGTTCACTTTTCCCGACTGACCGGCGACGACGATCGCATCGCCCAGGCGGAAGGGACGCAGGATCAGCAGCATGATGCCCGCGGCGAGATTAGCGAGACTCCCCTGCATCGCAAGGCCGATCGCCAAACCAGCGGCACCGATGACGGCCGCGACGGCCGCGATGTTGATCCCGAAGATCGAGAGGCACGCGACCAATCCGAGCACAAGCACCGTCCAGCGCACGAGATTGCCAAAGAACGTCGACACGGTCTGATCGACGTGCGTACGTCGCACGACCGTGAAGATCGATTTGCGGGCCCATCCTCCGACGATCCACGCGCCCATGAGGACGAGGACGACGCCGATTACTCGTCCACCCCAGTCAATGGCAATGGTCGCGACAAACTCCGTCGCTCGAGCTGCGGAATCGACTGCACTGGACCCGGCGGTATGTATGGCAAGTAAGCGCATGGGGCGGCAATTATCCGCAACCATCGCTGTCATGCAAGCGGGCTGTACACTCGTTCCGATGAGTGCACTCTCGCATCACGAGATTCTTGTGTTGCTCTTGGCCTTGGCGTCGCTGCTCGGCGCCGCTCGACTGCTTGGAGAGATCGCTCGACGTCTTGGCCAGCCTGCAGTGCTCGGAGAGATACTTGCGGGCATCGTTCTTGGGCCGACGATTCTTGGCTCGCTCGTGCCCCAAGCCAATGCGTTTCTCTTCCCGCAGACCGGCACGAACGCTCTGGTGATGCACGGCATCGGTACGTTCGCGGTGGTGCTGTTCCTTCTCGTGGCGGGGATGGAAGTCGATCTGTCGACGATAGTGCGCCTCCGGCGCTCCGCGGCGATCATCGGTTGCTCAAGCCTGCTCCTTCCCTTCACGATCGGCGCGACGCTTGGATGGTTCGTGCCGATGACGATGGGTCGCGAGCCCAGCGCGGACGCGGTGACGTTTGCACTCTTTCTCGGCGTGGCCATGTCCATCTCGGCGCTGCCGGTCATCGCCAAGACGCTGATGGACCTCAATCTCTACCGCACTGATCTCGGCATGATGGTGATCGCAACGGCGATCTTCCTCGATCTCGTCGGTTGGACGATTTTCGCGGTGGTACTGGGGCTGATGAATCCCGCGACGTCGAGCACCGGTGCGATCGCGATGACCGTGCTCATGGCCTTGGGGTTCGCTGTGCTCATGCTCTCAGCAGGGCGCTGGTCACTGCATCGGGCGCTGCCGTGGGTGCAGGCGAATACAAGCTGGCCAGCGGGAGTCCTGGCGTTCGCGCTCGTGATCACACTGCTTTCCGCCGCCGCGACCGAAGCGATCGGCATTCACGCGATCTTCGGGGCGTTCCTTGCTGGCGTGGCCCTCGGCGACTCGCCGCACATGCGCGAAAAGGCCCGACGCATGCTCGAGCAATTCGTCTCCAGTGTTTTCGCGCCACTCTTTTTCGCGTCGATCGGACTGAAGGTGAACTTCCTCGCCCACTTCGATGCGCTGCTGGTGGGAACGGTGATCGTCGTGGCGTGCGCCGGACAGATCATCGGCGGATCGCTTGGAGCGCGACTCGCAGGCTTTCCGCGCAGCCACGCGTGGGCGATTGGCTTCGCGTTAAACGCACGCGGAGCGATGGAGATCGTGCTCGCGACCTTGGCGCTGCAGGTGGGTCTCATCAATCAACGACTGTTTGTCGCCTTGGTACTCATGGCCCTGGTGACCTCGATGCTGGCGGGACCGGCGATGCAGCGCATTCTTCATCGCCGCCGGCCCGCGAAGTTCATCGACTTCGTTTCGGGCAAGACGTTTCTGCCGGACCTTCGTGGCGGGACTGCGGAAGAGGTTGTTCACGAACTGGCAGGAAGCCTTGGACGATCGCAGGATCGCCTCGCAGCTTCATTCATCGCAAGCGTGGCCATTGAGCGCGAGCGCACCATGCCGACCGGACTGGCCAACGGCGTCGCAGTGCCGCACGGGCGCGCGACGGGAATCGATCGACCGCTCATCGCCATCGGCATTGCCAAGCACGGCGTCGACTTCCGAGCCCACGACGGCCAGCCCTCGCGGCTGATCTTCCTCGTGCTCACTCCCGACAACGCGGCCGAAGCACAGCTTGAGATCCTTGCCGACATCGCCCGCAACTTCAGCGATCGCCTGCTGGCACGATCAGCAACCGAGTGCCGGACCTTCACTGAGTTTCTCGCGCTCCTGAACACCGGATCCCCGCCAGAAAGAGGACAGGGCATCCGTTCGGTGATCCAAGCCGGATCCTGATCGCGTGAGAAGCGACCAACGATGTCGCCCCAGCGCTTGACGGGTGGGCGGGTTTCCCTATACTCCGGGACTTGATTGCGGGGTAGAGCAGCCTGGTAGCTCGTCGGGCTCATAACCCGGAGGTCACTGGTTCAAATCCAGTCCCCGCTACTTCTTGGCCGGTTGCAAACCGAACCGGCCCACCAGTTCACGCGAGACGCCGCCGAGAGACCTCGGCGGCGTTTTCGCTTTCTGACCCTTGTTCGCGGCGGTGGCGCCTCGCGGCGGAGTCTCTCCGTCCGGCGTGGTCATGACCGGGCAGCCCGGGAGCGCCTCGAACCGCCAGCTGGGCCCAAAGTCTCTCGGTCTCTGCCCGAGACCCGGGCGGGGTTTTGACGGGGTTTGCTCCGCTCTAGCACGACCATCCGGGGAGGTTGGACGCGATAGCGCTCACGACGGTGCACGAAGGCGCCTCTGGTGAACGACTCATTCACCCCGCCTCCGCGCGGCGCGAACTGCATCTCGTGAAGTGCCGCGATCATCGAGAAAGCACTGCCCAAAGCGTTGGCGATTGCTCCACGAGCTGGGAGAATCGACAGGATGTCGCCTGTGATGCTGATTGGAACGTGTGTGTCTGGTATGAGGCTGCTAAGGACGTAGACATGTCACTGGTGCAAGCCTCCATCAGTCGACCCCCGCTCAGCGGCATTGGGAGCACGCTCGCTGAAGGCCCTCAATCGCCGGATTCTCCTTCAATTCCAGAATCAGGCGGGCCGCATTGAGGACTCGTTTTCCCGCCTCACACCGCTCGAGTCGCAGCGCCTCCAAATCTTGCTTCAGCGCCTCGCGAGCTTCGTGGGAGACGATCGATCGCGACTCCATGACCGCAAGATCCATGATCGTCGCTTCCAATCGCGACTCCTTCGCGGCGAGTCGAGCGATCTCAAACTCTGTTGCTTCGTAAACTTCCTTCAGAATCATGCGATTGGACTCTGTCAGCGGCGGAAGGCCGTTCAACACAGGTCGCAGATCCAACGGATTCGGGTAAAGGTCTGGGTAGAGAGTCGCGTCAACCGCCTCTCGAAATCTGGCTCCCGACTCGGGGCTCAGCATTTCAGAGAGACATGCGGTCCAACGCCGGTTGGCAGAGATAATCGCCCGCTCTACCTGAAGACGGCGGCTCAGCCGCCCATTGCGATCGTCAACGAAGGCCTGAAGGTCTGTCGAGAACAGGTGATAGCTCTCGGCATCATCGAGAACGGCCTTCAGCCTTCGAGTCACACGTTGCTCCTCTAATGATGCCAGCTCCTGGTCGTAGCTGGGCCAGGCAGCTACCCATGCGTCATGTTCAACGACTTCCAAGCCTCCCACCGCATCGAAGGCCAACACAACCTGACGCAGATCTAAATCCGCCATGGGCAAATCGCATCGAAACGCACAGAAGCGTGTCCGCCGCCGGACCTGTCGGATCGCATCGCTGAGTGCTGGGCCAGCGGTCTCGCCTAGTTCGGCGGCGATTGCCGCGAACAACTCTTCCTCAAGCGAGCCGAAGCGATTCACTCCTCGCTGACGTTCACGAAGCAGAATTCGAAAGGACTCGAGATTCTCGGGAGTCGAATACAAACCGCCTGACGCCGGGATCGACTCAGCAAGTTCGAGCGTCGGTCCAAAGAACCGAGGGTACTCAGCGGCCTCTCTGGTCACGAATTCCGCAACAAGCGACCTAATTCGTTCGGCGTTGTCCCCGGTTGGCTTCAGAATCCGAATCCAGAGGTCTGCGTCCCCCAGCGTCATCGGTTGAGGAAGCGCCACCTCAATTCGAGCGACTGGAGCGCTTGGTGGCGCGCCCTGTTGCTGGGCTGGAGCCCGGGAACCAAACGCGATGATCGCCAGAGTCGCTGAGGCTAGGCCCGTCAGGAGGCGCCAAACTTGGCCGTCTCGGTGTCCAAGAATCATGGGCAGTTTCTCGGTGGCGGCGGATTGGTGTAGTCGTAGCAAACGACGCTGGTCCAAGGATCGGGGTACACGCAGGTGTAGTGGCCGCTGCCGACATCATAAAGACAGCCGATCGGCGCCTTGAATTGCGCAGTCTCGGAAGTACCCACGAGATTGAGCGAATGCCAGCCACTCGGGACGATAACTGGCCCGTTGCAATTAACATCTCGCTCGAGCGGCAGACACGAATATCCTGGTCCGCCAGTGCAGCTGAAATTCGGAGGGATGCCACCGGGTAGGGTGGAGTAGTACGAACCCAGGCAGGAGATAGCCCCGGTCTCAACACAGTTCGCCGCCACGCCGCCCGAGGTCCATGCCAAGGCGAGTATCGAACAGGCTGCCAAGGTTGACTGAAATCGTTCGGAGCTTTCCATTGTCGTTCCTTTCGTCTGAAGCATCGACAAAACCACGGTCCAGGAAATCAAGATAACGTCTCCCCAGGTTGTGCAAGGCGATCGCGATTGCCCTCGTCCTGCCTCCGGCCAAAGCGACATTGCTCATTCGGCGCTGCGGGTGAGACGTCGATTGCAGGCGGCGCTGCTACCTGCAAGCCGCCGCCACCCCGACCGAGTCTCTGTTCGGCCTCCCGAGCCTTTCGAACAGGGTTGCCCCAGCACTATTTGATAACCCCCGGGTCACCCAGACCCGGGGGTTGTCGTTTTGCACCAAGCAAATGATCGTCAGCATTGCCCCTCGATGGCCTCTTGCTCATTCATCCGTACAACGACAGCTCCCACCTTTCGACCCGTATCCACCCGTCGGTGTGCCGCGACGATCTCCCGCATCGGGTATTGTCGATCGATGATCGGCTTGAGCAGCCCTGACTCTGCCAGTCCCATGAGATACTCCAGATCCTCGCGACGCTCCGGGGCAACTCCACCCAAGACCCGTTGGCCGCCGACCATTTGCGTCCAGAGCATTTGTCGCAGTTCCGTGAGAGTGAGCACTGCCGCGAGGAACTTTCCGTCCGGCTTGAGCACGCGCCGACATTTCGGCAACGAGGTCGCTCCCACGGTGTCGAAGACCGCGTCGTACCCGGCGGCGCGTTGCGTGAAGTCTTCCGCGAAGTAGTCGAACACCCGTCCGGCGCCCAACGACCTCACCAGTTCAACGTTCGCCGTGCTGCACACCCCGTCAACCTCGGCCCCCAGATGCACCGCGAGCTGCAGGGCCGCCACGCCGGTAGCGCCCGAAGCGCCGACGACCAGCACACGCTGACCCCGCTCAATCTTTCCGATATCGCGGAGGAAGTAGAGCGCCGTCATCGCGCCGAAAGGGATTGCAACCGCCTCCTCGTAGGAGAGGCGTTCCGGCTTCCTGACGACCGGCGCAGATTCCGGGACACAGGCCAGCTCGGCGTGCGCCCCGAACCGGGCACCGACAAAGGCCACGACTGGCTCGCCGACGCGGAACTTGGTGACAGCATCCCCAACTCGCTCCACGACTCCGGCGAGTTCGGTACCAAGGATGGCCTTGCGCGGGCCGCTGACGCCCAGCACCAACCGACCGATCAGGCTGAACGCCGGCGAGGGCATGCGCATCGCCCGCACACGAGCATCAGCGGAAGCAACCGTTGTCGCCTGAACTCGGATCAGCAGATCGTTCGCTCGGGGAATCGGGTCCGCGACCTCACGAATCTCAAGCACTTCCGGCGGACCGTATCTCGGGCACACAATGATCTTCATGGCGCACGATAGCCAAACCTGACCGGGGATTCTGCGGTCGCGCGCAGATCGGTGATCGGCGGGATTCAGCCGCCAAAGACCGCACGGATATTGCGATCGAACTCCCCGCGCCGTCGCCGATCCCTCGTGTCTCTCCCGAGGCGGTGGGGTCGGCGGAACACCGTTTCACACCCGCTCTTCGCAGAACCCCCCCGAGTCGCACGACTCGGGGGTTGTCTTTTCAAAGTGCGGATGCTGCCGCGTCAGCGTGCGGGTTTTGCAAACACGGCATTGTTGGCAAGGAGTTGTACACCGAGCACGATGAGCCAGACCGGCGAGACGGTGTAGCCGATGGCGTTGAATGCGTCCCGATCGAGGCGGTGATCGATCGAGTGGTTCGGATCGTCCAACCGACGGTAAAGAGACAGCGCATGTGCTCACCGATGCCGACACCGAACAGCGTGTTGAGGGTGCGGAGGGTTGTCGTGATCGAGCGGTGCTCCTGCGGCGAAATCGTCGCGACAAGCCGAGTTGCAAGTGCAGATACCGCGAAGACCCAGCGGCACAGGTCGATTGCTTGGACCAGACCGGCCAGCACGCCAAGCGTGACAGGAGTTTGCAATCCGTAAGAGCTGCCGATCGGCTGGCGGGTGACGCCGCGCTTCCCCCTATGTCCTCGATGGCCCGTCTGACCCGCGCCGTGACGCTAGGACGAAGGGCAGTGCCACCCGCGGCCACCGAGCGCACTCTCCGTGCAAAATCACCGAGGGCGGCGAGAGCACTCAAGGCAGGGCGATATGCGCTGAGGGAGGGGGGGGTAGCTTTCGAGTCGAAACCAAGCAAGCTACGATCGTGACGCTTTTGCACTGGGGCCATGAGCGCGCTAGGGAGCGTCTTTCCACTTCCGCACCCCAAACCGGTCTTCTTTTTCATAGGAACATTTGTATGAATCTTACCTTGGCATCAGAGACCTCCATCGCCCTGAACGCAGGGCTTTCGGTGGAGGGCGTTACCATGTATCTGTTCTGGATCAGCACTGTGGCGATGGGCGCGGGCACCGCCTTTTTCTGGCTTATGGCCGGTAGCGTGCCCAAGGCGTATCGCTCGGTCATGGTCGTTGCGGGCATCATCTGCGGCGTCGCGTGCTACCACTACTTCCGGATGTCAGATATCTACATCGGTCAGGTCGCGAGCCTTTTCACGGCGAGCGGCGAGCGGATTCCCGGCAAGGTGATCGCGCAGTTTCCGGTTGCCTATCGCTACATTGACTGGATGATCACGGTGCCGCTGCTGGTGCTTGAGATCCCGCTACTGCTCAACCTTGGCAACAAGTCCAAGGGGTTGTTCCGTTCACTGGTTGGCGCGGCGGTTGCTATGCTCGTTTTGGCATGGATTGCCGAGGTCTCGAAGATCGGCTCGCCGGAATGGTGGGGTTTCTACATCGCTTCGTGCCTTGCTTGGTTCTACATTGTCTTTGTTCTGTATACCAAGCTGAATCAGCAGATGGCCACCCAGCCGCCGTCGATCGTCAAGTCTCTCCAGACGCTCCGCGTTTTCATTCTTGTAGGCTGGACGATCTACCCGGTCGGCTTCCTGATGGCGCTTGCAGGCCCCTCGGGCGAATCGATACGCGAAATCTGCTACAACATTGCTGACGTGATCAACAAGGTCGGCTTCGGCCTGGCTTGCTTCGCGGGCGTGTACGCCCTTGCCGAGCACAACAAAGAGATTGGTCGATAGGCTGCAAACGCGACAACGCTCCTCATCGAGCGTTTGTGCATGATGCCAACCACGAAGAGTTCAGCGGTTGACGCCGCTGCCCGCCGTCGATTCAAGCAGTTTTCACCGCTTCGGATCGACGGCGGGTACGCGGCTCATTTGCTTCTACTGGCGGTTTTCTGCACGTGCCTCATCTTGAAGCCATCGTCAACGTCGGGGGCCTGGCTCTGGGTCACTGCCGTTTTCATCTTGGGCATGCCGCACGGCGCTTATGACTTGGCGGCGATCTGGCGGACATCGCCGAACTGGCGGATCATTGCCCAGCGGTTCACGGCTTACACGCTCGTGCTGATGGCGTGCGTTGGCGCCTATCTCGCAATCCCTGCGACGACAGTCATAGGTTTTCTGTTTCTTGCCGCCCATCACTTTGGCATCAGCGACTCGGTCTGGACCCGCGGTCGTGTGGGCCTGACCTGGGGCGACCACCTCGTTGGCCTTGGGCGCGGTTTGGTGGTTCTTTTCAGCCCGTTCGCGTTTCAGCCATCGGCCTCAGTGGCTCCGTTTGCTTCGATCGTTCGGCTCGTCCGTCCCTTGGCGGATCCCCCGCCCGTGACGGTCGCGATCCTCGCGGCCGTCCTAATGCTGCTCGGCGTCGGATTGGTTCTCGCGGCGTCGCTACGTTCGCGTCGCAACGGACTGGTCGAGGAGTGGATAACGCTTGGGGCGGTGGTAGCGCTGAGTGTGGTTGCGCCGCCGTTGGTAGCGATCGGATCGTATTTTTTAGTGATACACGCCTTTGGACATTGCCTGCGTGCGTTTACGCCGGGCCGGCCGGTCGACTCGCGTCAGCTCGCCAACGCGGTGCGTGTTCATTGGGAGTCTGTTCCGCTGCTCGTGCCCTCGGTGATAATCGTGTTCGTTGTTGCCATGATCGTCTCTGGAGCTAACAATAACGCGCACGGGAATCGGGCCGATGCGATTGCCTTGTCGTTTCTGATCTTCTGTGTGGTTGCCACGCTCCCGCACCACATGCTGTGGATGGCTTCAGGTCGCTGGTCGGCAGGCATCACATGATCCGAGCGAGGTGCAGTGCGCGGGATTCGTAGTCGGGATTCGTAGTAGACACACACGTACCCCACGCACACGTACCCCACGAGCACTGCGACCCACGCCCTGCGTAGACGAACGCTTGCCCGAACAACCGAAGACCCCGGCCAGCGAACGACTCGCGAGGATGTCGCGCGCTCGAGAGTGACGCAGATCGCCTCGCGAGGTGACCTGCGTCACTGAAGTCACGGCGATCGACGGCACAATCCGAGGAGAGAGCCTTGGCGACGGCGCTGCGAGATGGGAGATTCGCCGGTGGTTTCACGGCGAAGGTGGTTTGAAGGTGTGTGTCTACTATGAGGCACATGATCTCCCGCACGCCCCCAACCAACCGGCCCCCGCCCGCCGCGCGAGAGTGAGCAACGGCGACGGTGGCGGCGTGAGGTCTTGGAATGCCGTCCGCAGGTAGGGCGGTGGCGGCGTGAGCAAAGATGGCGGCTTAGCGATTCGCTTTCGGTGTCATGTCTTCGATGTCTTGAGCACGATCCTTATCGAGCGGCATGTGCGTGATCGCTTTCATCGCGGCGAAGTCGATCTGGTTCAGATCGACCTTGCGCACGCGGCGGTTGTGGGCCGTATGAAAGTAGGTCACGCGACCTTTCGTGTCGTGGGCCGTGGTCCAGAGTGTGGCGCTGCGCATGCCCTGGGTCTTCGCGTCGCCGCCGCTCTCCGCCGAGCCCAGCGGCACATTGAAGTTGTCGAGGATGCGGAACAGTTCGTACATGGTCTCCGGCCCGGTGTCGGTCGGACGGGCCGACTTTGAAAATGCGACGGCCCGCACAAACCGCGAGGGGGGCGTGAAGTCACCGGGCAAGCCGATCATGCCACTGCCCCCGCCCAACGCGGACAAGTCTTCGGTGCCGATCTTCTTGCTCGCGGCCGCCACGGGCGAGAGGTTCACATAGTTCCGCAAGTTCGTCTCGTGCCAGTCGTAGTTCGGCGCGTTGGTGAGGACGCCGAGCGGCGCGTCGTAGATGGTCTGGACGCCCTTAGTGTATTCGACCACGATCGCCTTGCCGGTTGGGTCTGTGATGATGTAATGCACACCTGGCGCAAACCCGAGTGAAGACTCGACCACGGGCACCACGCGGACCTTGGCGAGGGCGGCCCTCGCTTCTTCAACCGTCGCGCACGTCGTCAGCACCAGCGTGCCCAGATCGGTCGGGCCAACGGTCTGTGCTGCCAGCGCCGGGTCATACGCCTGGTCCTCGGCGAACCCGGGGTGGTAGAACAGGCCAACCGCCAGGCCCTTCTCGTTCATGCCGTCGAGGGCGATATCCTTTTCCACGCCGTCGACGGCGACCACGCCGTGCACGCTCTTCCACGCCATGCCGGGTTTTCCATCCGGGGTGCTGCCTGTGAAGGCGATGCCGCGGGGAATGACCATCAAGCGCGAATGCAGATCGAACGTGCCCCATTCCATGGTGCGGCCATACATGACCGACCCGTCTTTGGCTTTCAGTGTGATGCCCGTGCAAGCGATGGCGGAATTGGTGACGGCGCCAGTGATCGTGGTGATCGCGCCGACGATGGAGAGAATCGACAACTTGGTGCGGCACATGGGTGGAATCCTTTTGAAGCACGAGGGTGGGACAACCAGTTGCTAGACAAGGCTCTGAAAGACCGGGTTCTCGTTCGGCGGAGGAAGGAGGGCGAGAGGATTCATAGCGGATTCATAGCAGACACACACGTATCCCACACGTATCCCAACGATCTGTAGGGAAAAACGCCCTCAAACCAAGGCCCCCCTGTTTCCCATGGCATCATCGCCGCTCGATGGCTTTCGCACGCAATCTCCTCTTTGACGCCACCAAGCCCGTCGTTGCGCACTGCGTCTCTCGCTGCGTGCGACGTGAGTTTCTGATCGCACTCGAAGATCGACGACGCTCCCTCATGGACCGGATGCGGTTCCTGACCAAGTACTTCGCGGTCGACGTCCTCGAAGCCTCGGTTCTCTCCAATCACATGCATCTCGTCGTGGCGACGCATCCTGAGCTGGCTGAGCTTTGGACCGACGACGAGGTCGCCACCCGCTACCGCTCCTTGTGCCCCGACCATTGCTGGCGGAAGCGGAAGAAGATCGCGAAGGACC
>JBBQCR010000069.1:0-11939 GCA_038318935.1 Phycisphaerales bacterium | reverse complement strand
AAGGTGGTCGAGATCATCGAGGCGCTGGGTGCCTTGCCCGCGTCGTGAGTCGCTCGGTGTACCGTATTCTGAAGTTGTGAGCCCGCGCCACGATGATATCGACCTCCTCGCGCGACTCGTCGGTATCGACACGACGAGCTGCAAGCCAACGCGCCCGTTGGGTGATCTGGTGGTCGAGTATCTCTCTCATCCAAAGGTGCGAGTGGAGCGATTCGATGTCGGCAACGATCAGGAGAACATCCTCTTCGCAATCGGACCAGAGTGTCGCGACGGAGAAGGTCTGCTTCTCTGCGGTCACGTCGACACGGTTCCTGCCGAAGAGCCGGAGTGGACAAGCGATCCGTTCGTGCTGACGCGCCGAGGCGATCGGGTGATCGGTCGCGGCGCCTGTGACATGAAGGGGTTCGACGCGCTCGCGATCAATCTCCTTCGAGAGTGCACCGAGCAGCCGCCGCGCGAGCCGCTCGTGCTCCTGCTGACATGCAACGAGGAGATCGGCACGCTCGGTGCGGCCGCCTTCGCACGGGATTGGCCGCGCGCGAGAGCGATGCCTCGTCGGGCGCTCATCGGAGAGCCGACCTCGCTGCGGGTGGTGCGCGGTCACAAGGGACATCTCACGATCTCGATCGCGATCAGCGGAGTCGCCGCACACAGCGGATTCCCTCACAAGGGAGTCAACGCGATCGAGCGGGCCGGCGCAGTGATCGCCGCTCTCGCAGTGTTGCGGAAGGAACTGATGGCGGAGCGCACTTCAACGAGTGCGCTTTTTCCCGAGGTGCCGTTCCCGGTGCTCACAACAGCGAGGATTCGAGGAGGGAGCGCGATCAACGTCATTCCGGAGCGGTGCGAGATTGACGTCGGCGTCCGGCTGCTCCCAGGCATGTCCTGCGAGGCGTTCATGGACCGACTGCGATCGGCGGTTCAGGCTGTGGTGCCACGAGACGCGGCGACCGTTGCGCAAATCAACGAGACTCCCGCCTTCGCGACGCCGCCGGACCGGCCGCTGCATGTGGAACTCTGCCAGAGCATGTTGCAACAGGAAGAGTGCGGCGTCGGGTTCGGTACCGACGCGGGTCGGTTGGCCTCGCTCGGCCTCGATTGTGTGATTTGGGGGCCCGGTGACATCTCCAATGCCCATCGTGCGGATGAATGGATGCCTTTGGAAGAGTTCGCTCGCGCGGCCGCGATGCTTCGAACGCTGGTTCGGTGACCCCCGATCGTTTGTGACACCTTTCACGATGAAAATCCAGGGATCTGACGGAGATGCCACTCGCCGTTCTCGTTTGCGCGGTGCAATGGCGCGAGGAAGCGATCTCGCCCCTGCGATGAGTGCGCTTGGTGCAACTCGCGTCGAGGCTTTTGCTTCTGTTCGTGCGGGAGGTTTCACGTGCCACAGGTCGCGCCCAGTCAGACCGCTACGACAGGTCAGTACCGCTATCGCTCCGGTTCCACCATCTCAACATGGATGAGTGCAGAGCAATTGAAGGAAGCCGCGCTGCGCGGCGAACTGACGCCCGAGTCGCACATCCAGCAGGTAGGACACGCGGAGTGGATTGCGGCCTTGAACGTGAAGGGCTTGACCTTCCCGCCAGCAGGCGCATTGACACTGGCTCCCGAGGCCGCTCCGGTCGCCGCGATCGCCGAACCCGCCGCCAATAGTGCCGCAGCGACGCGCGGGCACCCGCGATTCATGAACTTGCGCGATGTGCTGCTGGCGTATCTCAACGCTGATATCGAGATCAACGTGCCGAATCCTCGCGAACATGGCACCGCCCGCATCGTCGCGGTCGGAACCGATCACTTCGAGTTGGTTCTTGAGACGGAGCGCAGTCGTGTGTTCATTCCGTACGCCGAGATCCGTGCCATCTGGTCGTGCGAGACGAGCGCCAGCTCGACACTCACCTATCGTGAGTCGCATCGGCTGACCGTCGATATTCAACTTCCGCGAACGTGAGGCCGAACGCGAGGCCCAACGCGCGGCCCAGCGCGAGGCACCGATATCGCGCATGGATCCTCTCCTTGACGCGAGTACAGTGCGGCGATGAACACCCGCACGTTCGCGGTTCGAACATCGCTCGGAATGCTCGGCGTGACCGCGTTAAGCGGCGCGGCGATGGCCATCTCCCCCGGTGGATGGGACTGGTCCGGTCGCATGCTGTTGACCGGGATGCTCGGGTCGATCGCAGGAGGTCTCACGATCCCCATCGGTCTGTGGGCAGGCAAACCGAAGCTGCGGATCGGCGCTCTCATCCTGCTTGGCATTCTTGGCATCAACGTGCTTGTCGGCACGCTGCTGATCTGGTTTCTGAATCAGTGGTCGGTCGCTGAGTTGCTGGGCTGGACATTGTTCGCACTGATGTGGGCGACACCCTCGCTGGTCATCGGTGGATTTGCGCTGCCCCGTCAAGGGATGGTGACCGCGGGATGGACGGCGATCGGCTCAGCGGCGGTGTATTTCGTGGCGCAGCTCGGCGCGATCTGGACGCTCGGTGGTTGGGATGCTGTGTGGAGATCGGACGCGCCCAGTTCGGTAAGCTGGCTTCTGTATGGAAGTTTCTTCGTCCTCGTTGCGGGGGCAGCAGCCGCGCTCTGTCTCGTCCGACGCCCGGGCAGTTCGCCGCTCTTCCAGGTGGGAGCACTGCTTGCCTCTGCGGGCATGGTCGCGGGTCTGATCTTCCTGACGAAGCCTGGTTCGTACGGGTTTCCAGACCCCGACAGCGGTGCCGGGGTCTATGAAGTGTGGATCGTGCTTTACACCCTTTCCATTTCCATTGGATTGACCAACAGTCTCTTGATCCCCCGGATGACTGGTTTCGGTCAGGCGGTTCGGATTCTCACCATCCTTGCCGGCGTGGTTGCGATGGCGCTCATGTGCGCCATCGCGCTGAATCGGACGTCCAGCGGCGAGCCGTTGGCGGGCGGTTGCGCGATCATCTTCATGAGCGGCCTGCTGGCCACCGCCATCATCGCGAGATTCCAGCGTGAGCCGGAGTACGCCAACGCACAGTTGGGAATTTCGGCCATCGACGTGACCTGTCCGCGATGCAATGGTCGCGCTCAACAGCCGATCGGCGAGAGCGCGTGCAAGCGTTGCGGCCTCAAGTTTCGCATCGCGGTGGAAGAGCCCCGCTGCGCAGGCTGTGGCCACCTGCTCATCGGATTGACGAGCGGAACGTGTCCTGAGTGCGGGCGTCTGGTATCGCAAGCGACGGGCGACACATCAATGCTGGCGACCTGAGGTGCCGCGCCGTACTTCGCTGAGCACACGCATGAGGTCTCAGGCCAGAATGTCCTTCCGCACATTGCCCTTCACGTCGGTGAGGCGGAAGTCGCGACCTGCGTGGCGATAGGTGAGTTTCTCGTGATCGAGTCCGAGCAGATGGAGCATCGTCGCGTGCCAATCGTGGATGTCCACGATGCCATCCACCGACTCGATGCCGTAGTCATCGGTTGATCCATAGCTGAATCCACCCTTGACACCGGCGCCAGCCATCCACGTCGTGAAACCCTTGTTGTTGTGGTCGCGACCGTCGCCGTTCTGGGCGTAGGGGGTTCGTCCGAACTCGCCGCCCCAGACCACGAGCGTGTCCTTCAGCATGCCGCGCTTCTTGAGGTCGCCCAGGAGGGCCGCGATCGGACGATCGACTTCACCGCATTGCTTGGTGAGATCGTCGCGAAGGTTGCGGTGCGTGTCCCAGCCGCCGTGAGAGACTTCGATAAAGCGGACGCCCGCCTCGGCAAAGCGACGCGCGAGGAGACACTGCCGGGCGAACTTGTCGTTGCCGGTGCCAATCCCATACATCTCCAGCGTCGCCTTGGATTCCTGAGAAAAGTCGATGAGGTCGGGGACTTCAGCCTGCATGCGGAAGGCTAGTTCGTAGCTCTCGATCACGCCGTCCAGCGACTGCTTGGTCTGCGGATCCTCCTTCGCCTGCTTCATGTGCTCCTTGTTGAGGCGCTGTACGAGATCGAGTTGCTCGCGTTGGGCCTTCTCACCGAACCGATCGTTGTTGATGTTCTCGATCGCGTCGGCTCCGCTCGCTCCGCCCCGCTGCTTCTTGGCGTTCGCGAGATTCACGGGAACGCCCTGATAGATCGCGGGGAGGAAGGAACTGCCGTAGTTCTGTGCGCCGCCGTTCTGGGACGGAGGGTCAATCGTGACGAACCCTGGAAGATTCTTGTTGCTCGTCCCGAGACCGTACAGGGACCACGCGCCCATCGAGGGGCGCACGAATTGGAACGATCCCGTGTGCAGTTTCGTCGTCGCCTGGGCGTGCGCTGGAACGTCGGTCTTCATGCCGCGCAGCAGGCACAGATCATCGGCGTGCTTCGCGACTTCTGGGAAGAGATCGCTGATCCAGAGGCCGCTCTTTCCCGACTGACGGAACTTCCACGGAGACGCAAGCAGTTTGGCGCCGGCGCGGAGGCCCTTGCCGAAAGCCTTGCCGTCGTCAGTGATCAGCTTGGGCTTGTAGTCAAAGGTGTCGACGTGCGAAGGTCCGCCCGCCATGCAAAGGAAGATCACTCGCTTCGCTCGCGCTGGAAAGTGGGGCGACTTCGGCGCGAGCGGGTCCGCGACGACATCATCGGCCCAAGCCGTATGGGCGATCCCCGAGAACGCGAGGTAGCCGAAACCGCAGGCCATGGTGCGAAGCAGGTCGCGGCGAGAAACGGGGGTCGGAAGTCGATTGTTGCAGAGGTCCATGGTGTTCACTCATCGAGGCGACAGATGCGGATCGTTCAGTTCAACATGCGGAACTCACCGCTCGCGAACATCGCTTGGCAGAACGCCGACCACGCAGCCCGTTCGTTCGACGGTGCTGCAACGGAGGGGGACGCGTCGCCACGGTTTGCTCGGTCCTTCATGCGTTCACGAAGCCGTTGACCCGGCCGATTCTCGTTTGCTGCGGAGCCCTTGCTTGACGGCGCAGAGCCCTTTTCCGCGACGAGATCCTTGGCGAATTCCTTCATGAACTCACGACTCGCTGCGACCTCAGCACCAGTCGGGCGACGGCCGAACGACAGTTCGAACGCGCGGACGATGCGGTCGGCTTCGCTACCCTTCATGGCCAGCAACCGGTCGGCGAACGCGTCGGCTGTCGCCATCACTTCAGGTGAGTTCA
This sequence comes from Phycisphaerales bacterium, assembly GCA_038318935.1. GTDB lineage: Bacteria > Planctomycetota > Phycisphaerae > Phycisphaerales > SM1A02 > JAEUIT01. The sequence goes on along the minus strand of JBBQCR010000069.1, from coordinate 6,816 downwards.
TCAGATACAACGCCTGTGTGGCGACGTTCGTCTCCGCGCGGTCGCCGACGACGAACGAGGGTTCGGCAAAGTCGAAAACTTCCAGCGACTGCGGGAGCTCTTCGCGGACGATCGGCAGATACACGCTGCGTACCGGCTCGTTGGTCGTGAGCAGGCTCAAGAGGCGCTGATCGCCGCCGCGCATCGATCCTTCGCCGAAATTCGTCGGAGATCCGACCGGCGGCGTGAGCTGAAGCGTGCCAGCGACGGCGAGCATGGAATCGCGAATGGCTTCCGCTTCCAGGCGCCGCGTCGGGAAGCGCCAGAGCGTGAGATTCTCTGGATCGGCTTCCTGGTTCTTCGCGTCACCCACCGCAGCCAAGCGATAGGTGTGGCTGAGCGTGAGCTCGCGGAGCATTGCTTTGGTCGACCAACCTTCCTCCATGAAGCGGACGGCCAACCAATCGAGAAGGCGTTGATCCGTGGGCGGCAGACCGCTCATGCCGAAGTTGTCCGGCGTCGGCACGATGCCCTTGGCGAACAGATGCAGCCAGACGCGATTCATCCACACACGAGCGGTCAGAGGATTCTCTCGTGAAGTGAGCCATGCAGCGAGTTCACGTCGGCCGCTTCCCTCGGTGATTGCCGGAGCCTCATCGCTCATGAGTACTTGCACGAACCCGCGCGGCACACGTTCACCAGCCTTGTCGATTTCGCCCCGCGTAAGCACCGGCGCATCGACCATTCGTTTGCTCTCGGCGACTCCCATCGCAACGCGATTCATCGCCGTGGGATGACCCTCTTCGTCGAATCGCTCGAGAATGGTGCCCAGCAGCGACGACTGGTCGCGAAGATTGCGGACCTTGGCCAGATTGATCTGATTCAGGCCTTCACCGCTCTCACGGGCGACCTTCGCAGCTTCGGCGGTGCGCTCCGACTCCTGCTTCAGGCGATCGGCCGCGGTTGCGATGATCGAGCGCCGCTGTGTCGGCATCGACGGTCCGTTTGTGATCCTCGCATCAGCAGGCAGTTCGATGAGTGGCGCTGTGTGCCGGTTGCCGGGACCTCGCTCTGTGCCGAATGCTGTCGTGCTGGACGCGAAGATGCCGGCGATCGCGTAGTAGTCCTTCTGCGGGATCGGATCGAACTTGTGGTCATGGCAGCGTGCACAGGCGATGGTGACAGCCAGAATTCCCTGGGACATCGAATCGATCTGCTCGTCCACGACGTCGACGGCGAATTGCCGGGCGTTCTGTGCGGAATGCGACTTCGGCCCGATCGCGAGATAGCCGGTGGCGATGAGGTTCTCGGCGCGATCGGTGGGATCGCTGGCCGGGAGAAGGTCACCAGCAATCTGTTCGCGAACGAATTCGTCGAATGGCTTGTCGGTGGCGAACGCGTTGATGACATAGTCGCGATAGCGCCACGCATGCGGATAGAGGACGTTCGATTCTTTGCCGCTCGATTCCGCGTAACGAGCGACGTCGAGCCAGTGGCGACCCCAACGTTCGCCATACGCCGGAGAGGCCAACAATCGATCGACCACTGTTTCGTACGCCTTCGCCGAACGGTCCTTGTCGAACACCGCGATCGCTTCGGGGGTGGGCGGAAGCCCGGTGAGATCGAAGGTCACGCGACGGAGCCATGCGCCTCGCTCCGCATCCGCGACAGGGCGGACGCTGCGGGCTTCCATACTCGCGAGGGTGAAGCGATCGACCTCGCGGAGCGGCCACGCGGAGTCGCTGACCTTCGGCGTCTCCGGCTTCAGCGGAGCGCGAAACGCCCAGAATCGTCGGCCCTTCTCAATATCCATGCTGTAGCTGGCGATCGCTGGGCCGCCGCCATCGATCGTGCCGACGACATCGACGCGCGGATCAGGCGCGCCCATGGTGACCCATTGCTCAAAGTCGCGGATGACGGCCTCTGACAGTTTCGCCTTGGGCGGCATCTGCAGGTCTTCGTCGTCGTATCGAAGCGCTTTGATGAGAAGACTCGCATCGAGATCGCCAGGGACGACTGCCGCTCCAAGGTCACCGCCGCGAAGTAGACCATCGCGAGTGTCTAGAAGCAGATTTGCGCGAAGCTTGCTCGACTGCGCCGAGTGGCAGCTATAGCAATTAGCCACGAGCACGGGCCGGATCTTACTTTCGAAGAATTGCTGTTCCTGTTGGGTAAGCGGTCGCGATTCGATGACCGCTTCTGACTGCATGCCGGTCATCGCGTCGTCGTCCGCACCGGCGCCAGCCAGCACTGTTGCGAGTACGAGCGAGGCAGCGCTCACGCGAACGAGTAGCGAAAGGCGACGCGACGGCAAGGTCAACGGGTTGTGATTCGGTCGATCAGAACGCATGCGACGAACTCCAAGCTGCTCGATCGATGCGGGGAACGGCCGCTGCCCGACGGCTATTGCCGCTCCGTGCCGCTTTGTCCGAGCAATGCACAATCGACTGAAGTCGGGGTCGGACTCCGGTCCAATGGGGAGGGCGGACCGAGAATGGGGTGAGGTCGTTGGCACCGGTCGCAGGTGCGACGATTCAAGGGATCTTCGCCGGTCGGGGCGGATGTGTTGGGAGGTTGGGCCTGCACGGGTCGAGGATGGCGTTCGGTGATGATCCGCGACGATCCCGGCCGATAAGCCAGCTTGGACCGCTCCCGATGCCACGACCCGAAACCCTTGCCCGCATCCTTGTCGCACTGACTGCCGTCGCTGTAGTTGGCACGATGGTCTACAAGAAGATCGAGCGTCGGGGCACGCCCGTTGTCCTCGTCATCATCGTCCCTGAAGCCGCCGGTTCGACGATGGTGGCGGCAGCGAAGGTCGCGGCTGAGGAGGTCACTCGCCAAGGTGGATTCCGAGGCCGACCCTTTGCGATCGAGGCGATCGAGACCGGCGGCAATGTCAGCGAGGCCACAACCGCCGCGGAGAACGCGCTCAAAGATGAGCGTGTCATCGCGGTTCTGGTTGCGGGAGAGCTCGGCGAGCGTCGGGCCGTCGCCGGTGTCGCCGAACGCGGGGACATGGCAGCCTTCACGCTCTCTCCGGTTCTTGGGCTCGAGTATGCAGCGACCCAGATAAGTCTTGCCGGGATGCCGAATCAGCGGATTGCTCCCGCTGCGGCGTGGGCTCTGGATGCCTTCGGTAGCCGCGTGCTGCTTGTCGCCAACGACGCTCCCTTGCAGCGGATCGCAAATGAGATTGTCGCCAATCAAGTGACGCGACGCGGCGGCACCGTGATCGGTCCGGTGTGGGTTGGTCGGGACGGGCTGACCATCGCCCAGGCTGCAGCACGTGCGATCGAGCTGGTAAAGACCGAGAAGCCGAACCTGATCATCAGTGGCGTCGCACCGAATCAGACCAAACCCTTCGTGCAGGCGTTGCGTTCCGGGGGTGTGACATCCACCCTCCTTCCGACGTTGCACATGGTGCTGAGCGAGTCGGATCTTGTCGGACTCGAACCTGCTGCGATTGCGGGCGACTACGTGATCGGCGCGACCTTCTCAACGCTGCCTGGCGCGGAGAGGCGAGAGTTCGTGCAGGCGGTCGCGAATGCTGGCGGAAGTGGACCCGTCGACGAGGCCGCTGATGCCGCGTACGTCGCGGTCCGCCTGACTGCTTTGGCAACGCAACGTCGCGACGGATTGGATCGAGCGGGCATCGCAACGGTGTTGAGAGGCACACGTGTTGCGGGTCCATCGGGAACGGTGCAGATTGATCCAACGACCAGTGCCGCGTGGATGACTTGCCGCGTCGGCCGCATTGACGAGCGCGGAGTCGTCCACGAAGTATGGCACGAGGATGTCCTACGGCGTCCACGAGCATGGCCAATGGATCACTCCCGCGTGCGCTGGTTGGAACTCGCCGAACAGAGCGCCGCCGAAGGATCGCACCAATGAGCGAGCCGCCGGCACAGGAAGCCGACGCTCGCCTTGGATGGCTCTCGTCAATTCAGACGCAACTGACGCTGCGTTTCCTCCTGATCGCGATCGCGCCCGTCGTACTGGTCGCCTGGGTCGCAGCGGACGTGACGTGGGACGCAGTGCGAGCGATGTCCCTGGCTCGACTGGAACGTCACGCTCGCGCTCGCGTCACCACGCTCGAGAACTACGCGAACGAACGCATTCGCGCGCTCTCGAGTCTCGCCCGCGCACCAGGCTTTCTCCTCGTGTGTCAGCGGCTCAACGCTGCGTTCGACGCCAATGGGATGCTTGACGGGCTCGAGTACGCGGGACTCCTCCGGCAGCAGGGTGACTTCCTCCGCAACTTTGAAGAGTCGTTCGGTGCGAGCGACATGCTGCTTCTTTCGCCCGAGGGGCGGATCATCTACTGCGCACAACAACCGAGCCTTGTCGGGGAGACGATGGAATCGGCCCTGTGGCGCGATTCCAGTGTCGCCAAGGCAGTCGACTCCATCGTTCGGGTTCCCGAACCAGTGATCGCTCCGGTCGACGCGCCGCGGGCTGGCCGAACGCCGGCGTCCTACGCGATCGGTCCGATCCTCGACGGACCGACGCTCGTCGGACTCGTTGCGATCGAGATTCCACAGCGTGAGATCACGGCCATTGTCGGCGATCGCACTGGTCTGGGCGAAACTGGTCAGACTGTCGCCGCGACGATCTTCGGCGATCGCTGGGTCCCGGTCGGGCCGCTTCTCGGTCAGCGGGACGCGGCGTTTCGAGCCGCGCTTCCCCCGGGCCAAGCGATCACCGGTCTCCTCGAAGCCTCGTCCGCTGGTCAGAACGGCACTGGCAATTCGGTCGGGTTCGACGGCGAGCCGGTGCTCGCTGCGTGGACGTATGTGCCGAGCTTTGGTTGGTCCCTCGTCGTCCAGCAATCGTCCGACGAGGCGCTCTCGCTGCTCGCACGGCTGCGTGATGGTGTGCTGCTCTCGCTCGTCGCCGTGCTGGCGACCGTGCTCGCGATTGCTGTTCTCACAGCCCGGCGCATCTCGTTGCCGCTTGCAGAGGCGGTGCGATCGACGAAGCGCATCGCCGCGGGCGATTTGACAACGACGGCGACGATCATCGGGAAGGGCGAGCCACGACAACTGCTCTGCGCCCTTCGAGACACAAACGCCGATCTCGCTTCGCTCGTTGGTCGCATCAAGATCGCCGCCGATCAGATCGTGGCTTCAAGCGGTACGGTCCGAGACATCTCGGTCCAGCAGGACAAGGTCGTGCGGGAGTTCGCGAGTTCGGCGACCCAGGTCGCTGCGGCTACGAACGAAATGAGCGCTACCTCGAAGGAGCTCTCTGCGACCGTCTTGGGACTCGCGAGAGCCGCAGATTTCGCCGCCTCGACGGCAACGTCGGGAAGATCGTCGCTCGTCGAGTTAGGTCAGCAGATGAACAAACTCGATACGGGTGGCCGTGGCGTGGCCTCGCGACTGGAGATCATTCGCGAGCGAGCTGGGCGCATCGACACCATGGTGGGGGCGATCATCAAGGTCGCTAACCAGACCAACCTGCTCGCGGTCAATGCGGCGATCGAGGCCGAGAAGGCCGGCGCTGCGGGCCAGGGATTTCAGGTCGTGGCCCGTGAGATCGATCGCCTCGCAACCCAGACTGCGGCGAACGTCATGGAGATCGAAGAGGTCGTTATCGCCGTGCAGACTGCGGTCACCGAAGGTGTCATGGAGATCGGCAACTTCACGAAGACCGTCGGCGAAGGATGCGAAACCGCCGATACAGTCGCGAACCAGATGGCACTCATCATCCGACAGGCGGAGGAACTCCGGGCGGAGTTCGATCAGGTTTCGACCGCCGTCTCCGCACAGAGCGAGGGTGTTGCCCAGGTGAACGAAGCGATGTCGCGCATCGTCCTCGGGGCAAGGCAGACCGCGCAGTCGGTGGAACGCGGCACGGTCACGAGTGGCACGCTGGACGAGGCTTCGAAGGCTTTGGAGAGCGAGATCGCCCGCTTCCGCCTGCCGCCGACTCCGTGAAACTCAGTCGTCGAGCGCCGCCATCACTTGATCGACGTGTCCTTCGACTTTGACACGATCCCATCGCGTCGAAACCCGGCCGTTGCGTCCAATCAGATAGGTCGTTCGGACGACGCCCATGTACTTGTTGCCGTACATGCTCTTCTCGTGCCAGACGCCATAGAGGTTGCACACACGCGGCGTGCCAATGCTGTCGCGCTCGTCGACGAGCAGGGGAAAGTGAAGACCGTGTTTCGTCGCGAACTTCACGTGCGTCTTTGCAGGGTCGGGTGACACCGCGAGAAGAACGACACCGCGGCGTTTGAGCGTCGCTCGCTTGGTCTCGAAGGCGCACGCCTGGGCAGTGCAGTCGCTCGTGTCGTCCTTGGGGTAGAAGAAGAGGATGACTTGCGAGCCGCGCAGTGCTGCGAGGTGATGAACCGTGCCGCTCGAATCCGAGAGCGTGAAGTCCGGTGCGTTTGCGCCGACTTCTACGACACCTGGCGGCGGCACGACGACGGACTTCTTGGAAGTAGTTTTCCGGGCGAGGGGCGCTCGACTCTTCGTTGCAGTCTTCTTTCGGGAGGGAGTTGGCATGAGGGCGTCGTTCGTCTCTCTTTCGTCGAGCGATGCATGTCGCCATCAGTGTTCGCGAGAAGTACACTCCCGCCGTGCCTCGCATACCGCTTCGAATCCGTCGTCTCGCGCCCGGAGCCACGCTGCCGGCGTATCAGACTCCGCATGCCGCTGGAATGGACCTTGCCGCGTGCATCGACGCCCCGATCACACTTCAGCCCGGTGACATTGTGCTCGTTCCTTGCGGCTTCGCAATGGCGATCCCGGAGGGGTACGAAGCGCAGGTGCGGCCGCGCAGCGGTCTGGCGACGAAGCACGGCATCTCGATGCCCAATACTCC
>JBBQCR010000068.1:0-11977 GCA_038318935.1 Phycisphaerales bacterium | reverse complement strand
ACGGCTCCAGCTTGGGCATCGGTGGCCACGGCTGCACCGCAGGGGTCGTCACCGGTTTGGGCTCAGCCGTGATTGCAGTTGCCGCCATCGGAGCCAGCAGCATGCCGTCGACCGCGACGAGCTTCTCCTGACCGGGCAGCCACGCCATCATGGTTGCCTCGAGCGCACCGGGCTTGTCGCTGTCCTTGCAGATCGCCACGATCTGACCATCAACGAGGGTCAGGATCATCGGCGTCTGGATCATGTAATCCGGACCCTTGGGGAGTTCGAGCTTGATGCAGTCCTTGCAGCCGTTGGGATAGCGTTTGCCCTCGACGCTGTCGGGCACCATGATCGAATACGTCGGCGCAGGCAGCGTGCCGCTGAAGTGCTTGTTGGTCAACTCGAAACAGTGATCGCAGGTCTCGCGATAGAACACGATGTGCTTGCGACCGGTGCGAATGTCTTCGGGCTTCTGCTTCGCGAGCAGTGCCGCGATGCCGGAGTCGACGAATCGTGTGCCAATGGCCTTCTTCTCAAGGAGCACGTAGGTGGGCTTCAGGGTCGCCGGGAACGCTGGCCATGCGTCAGCGACTGCGGCAGGCGCCGGTGGAGTCCCCTTCGGATCGGTCGTCACGACAGGCATCGGATCCGGTGGTGGGGAGTCGATCGTGCGCTCAGGTCGTCCGAACGCAGCGCCCGCGCCGACGACGATCGAAGCGACTGCCGCAACACCCGAGAGAGGCCAACCGGGAATCGATCTGCCCTTAACGCCTGGACGACAGACAATGCAACCGACGAGCAAGGTGAAGTCGATCATGAAGGTCACGATGGTGGGAGGGGACGCAGCACCAAAACAGCCGCAAGGTTCGAGAAACGCCTGCAAGCCTTTCTTCGCGTAGTCGCTCCCGTTGAAGATGCCCCAGAGCTCGGCGAGGAGAATCGCACAGAAGAGCGTGAGGATCGCGATGGCTGCAGTGCGAGCGAACTTGGGCACGAAGAACATGATGCCGACGAGCACGAGTTCGACGGCAACCATCGACCGCATCGAGAGGAGAATCCAGTCGACCAGCTCCATCGATCCGGGCTTCATGTCAGTGACCAGCTCGCGCACTGGCTTCGGCAGGACGCGCGGGTCCATGCCGACAAGTTTGAAGAGCGCACCCGCGAGCAGCCACAGCGGAACGATCACCCGCGTGAGCAGCGTCCCGACAGTTCCTCGCCAGCCGGAGGATGAGCCGCCATCACGCGAGGCATCAAAGGAGGCAGCCTTGGCGGCGCCGTTTGCGGTACGAGAAGCCGTCATACGTGGATCTCGGAAGAAGGGAAACAGGTCTCAAGCCGCTCGCACAGTGCATGCAGCACCACTTGATGGGCCTCTTGGATCGCAGCAGAGTCGGCTGCTGCAACGACAATCACTTCGTCGCATTGCGGCATCGTCGCTCCGCCAGTGCCGCCGAGCAGTCCGATCACCAGCGCCCCGCGTGCTCGACCGATCCGGGCTGCGTTCACGATGTTCATGCTTTGGCCGCTGGTGGTGAACAGTACGAGGACGTCCTTGGGGCCAAGAAACGCCTCGCACGGCCGCGAAAAAACTGCATCGAAGCCGAAATCGTTGGCGATGCAGGTGAGGCCGGTCGGATCCGCGGCCAGACAGACAGCTCGGATTGGCGGCCGATTGCTGCGATAGCGACCGACCAGCTCCTCGGCCAGATGCAGCGCTTCGGCCGCCGATCCGCCGTTTCCGGCGGTGTAGACCGTTCCGCCCTGGAGCAATCGTTCGACGACGCGCTCGCTGATTCGGTCGATGACCGAGGCGTGACCCCGAAGCTTCTCGATCGCCGCGAGCGAGGCTTCGATGCGGCGAAGGGCGATTCCGGTCGTGGCCGCTGCGTTCACGTTGGTGCCAGAGTCCGACGGCATGGGGGGCGAGTATACGGCCGGTCATGGAAGAGGCCACGAGGGGTCGAATCCGTGTCGACGCCGATCGCGAAAGTCCGCGCCCACGCTCTGTCGCGCTCTCCTTTCGGTAGCCTTTGCACGTGCCCACGTTTTCCCGAAGCTCTGTCTTTCCGTGCGACGCGATATCGCTCTCCGGTTGGCACTTCCGGGCGGGGGCCCTCGAGCGACTCGTTCCACCTTGGTCGGGGGTTCGGGTACTCCAGTCGCTCGGCTCCATGCACGACGGCGCCCAAGCAACATTGTCGGTGCCCCTGGTTGGTCCGCTCCGCAGCACATGGGAAGCGGTCCACGAGGACGTTCAGCCGGGTCGGCAATTCGTCGACCGCATGGTGCGCGGACCGATGCGATCGTGGCGACACTGCCATCGCTTTCTCGCGGCGCCCGATCAGGCCCAACCAGCATCGCGGTTGGAGGACGACATCGCGTACACCTTGCCAATGGGGCCGCTCGGCGCTCTGGGCAATGGCTTCGTCGCATCGATGCTCGAACGAACCTTCGCGTGGCGTCATCGCCGCACGTTGCTGGATCTGCGTCGGCACGCGGAGTTGTCGCGCACTCCGTTGGTGATCGCCGTGACGGGCGCGAGCGGATTGGTGGGCAGGGCGTTGTGCGCGTTCCTCTCGACCGGAGGTCACACCGTTCGTCGAATCGTCCGCGGAGCCGCGAAGCCCGGCGATGTTGCCTGGGATCCCGCCCGTGGCACCATCGACGCAACCGCACTTGAAGATGTGGATGCGGTGGTGCATCTGGCGGGAGAGTCGATCGCCGCGCGATGGACCGACGCCAAGCGCCGGCGGATTCTTGAGAGTCGCGTCCGAGGTACCGAACTCATCGCCAAGACGCTGGCCAAGACGCTGGCAAAGACCGCATCGAAGCGGACGGTCCTTGTCAGCGCGTCGGCAATCGGCTTCTACGGCGATCGCGGCGCCGACGCAGTCGATGAATCGACGCCGCGCGGGCAGGGGTTTCTTTCCGATGTGTGCGTGGCGTGGGAATCGGCGGCGGACGTCGCGCGGGATGCAGGTATCCGAACCGTGCATCCGCGCATCGGCATGGTGCTGTCTGCAGCGGGTGGTGCCCTTCATGCCTTGGTGACACCGTTCTCGCTTGGGCTTGGCGGGCCCGTCGGGAACGGTCGACAGGGCATGTCGTGGATCGCCCTCGACGACCTCATCGCGTCGATCCTGTTTGCCATCGTCACCCCTTCGATGCATGGTCCGTACAACGCGGTCGCTCCCGAGGCGGTCAGCAATCGTGACTTCGGTCGGACGCTTGGTCGCGTCCTGCACCGGCCGGCGTTCGCGCCACTTCCGAGTTTCGTGGTCAACGCGATCTTCGGAGCGATGGGAAGAGAACTCCTCCTCGGCGGGGCAATCGTGCGGGGAAACGTTCTTCGTGACGCAGCGTTTCGATTTGATCACGCGGAACTCGAGTCGGCGCTGCGATTCGAATTGGGGCGAGCAGAGCGGAGCGACACGTGACCACGCCGCGAACGACCGCACGTCAGAAACCAATGGCAACAGGCGCACCGACCATCGTGTGGCTTCGCCAAGAGCTGCGGCTCGACGATCACCCGGCTCTTCTGGCGGCGGCGGAACGAGGTCCGGTCGTGCCCGTGTACATCTGGTCGCCGGAGGAAGACGCGCCGTGGTCCCCGGGTGGCGCGTCGCGTTGGTGGCTTCATCACTCGCTCGCCTGGCTCCGTGAACGGCTAACGGCCGTCGGGAGCCGACTCACGCTCCGCGTGGGTCGCTCGGTGGATGAACTCCTCGCGGTCGCCGCCGAGTGCGGCGCGGACACCATTGTGGCGACGCGGCGCTACGAGCCTTTCGTTCACGATGCCTCGCGGGTGGCGGAACTCGCTCAGCATGGGGTGCGACTGGAGATCGTCGAAGGATCGCTGTTGATGCAGCCGGAACTCCTTCGCACCGGCAGTGATCGTCCGTATCAGGTCTACACACCGTTTGCGAGAACGCTGCGCTCGATGGAGCCGCCGCCTCGACCGCGGATCGCGCCAGCACTGACGCCACCACCAATCTGGCCGCGCTCGATACCGCTCGAAACGCTGCGGCTCTTGCCGACGATCGAGTGGGCTGGAGAGTTCAACGAGCATTGGTCGCCAGGCGGCGAAGGAGCAGCCGAGAAACTGCGGCGATTTCTCACTGGCCCGGTGGACTGCTACGAACGTGATCGCGATGTTCCATCGACGGACGGAACCTCCGGTCTCTCGGCGCATCTGCACTTCGGGGAGATCTCGCCGCGGCGCGTGTGGTACGCGGTCGGTGACGCGATCAAGCGTCGCGACGACGCGACATTCATGAAGGCGGCGGAGAAGTTCCGCGCCGAAGTGCTGTGGCGAGAGTTCGGACATCACATTCTGGTGCACTTTCCGCGGACCGATCTGGAGCCTCTGCGGAGCGAGTTCGCCCGCTTTCCATGGGACGACAACCGCGAGGCATTGCTCGCGTGGCAGCAAGGCCGGACCGGGTATCCGCTGGTCGACGCGGGGATGCGTCAGTTGTGGCGAACCGGTTGGATGCACAACCGCGTCCGCATGGTGGTCGCGAGCTTTCTGGTGAAGCATCTACTGCTTCCTTGGCAAGCGGGCGCTCGCTGGTTCTGGGACACCCTTGTCGACGCCGATCTCGCCAACAATTCGCTCGGTTGGCAATGGAGTGCTGGATGCGGCGCGGACGCGGCTCCGTATTTCCGCATCTTCAATCCGGTACTGCAGGGAGAGAAGTTCGATCCGGAGGGGACGTATGTCCGACGTTTCGTTCCAGAGTTAGCGCGGATCCCAGCGAAGTTTCTGCACCGGCCGTGGGACGCGCCCGCGGCGGTGCTGGCGGCCGGGGGCGTGACCCTCGGCATCGACTATCCCCATCCGATCGTCGAGCATGGCCTGGCCCGCGCGCGGGCATTGGCTGCGCTGTCGAAGGTCAGTGCAGCCCGTGCGGAGGCAAGTGATGCTTGAAAGTCTTCTGACGATCCCTTTGGTTGCGATACTGGCAGTGACTCCGATTGCTGCAGAAGCGGGCACTGCTGCGGTGCATCGCCAAGATCTCGCCCGCAGCTACCTGCATCTGGAGCAGGCCCTCGATCAGGTCGTGCTCGAACCTGATCGTCGTGCCACGACTAATCGCGGCGTCGACGCGTTGACGATGCTCTTCTTCAGCGGCAAACTCGCGGCGGCCGTCGAACAACTCGATGGGATCACTGCGGATGTTCTCGGATTGCGGGAGGACCAGCGCGCCGCATGGCTTGGTCTTGCGGCGCAGCGTTGCGAGGTCGAACCGCTCGTCACTCTGGCGGGCGCGACGCCCGAAGTTGCGATTGCGATGCGAAGCCTGGTGCCCGGACGAGAACTTCCGCAGGACACCTCCATCGTCATCACTGGACCAGACGGCGAGTCCATCACCCACGCGATCGCTCCGCGGCTGCGACTGCACGCTGGCGAGGCGGCGATCGTCGGGCGGTACGAGATCTCGCTCCGCAGTCGCGCACTGGAACTCGCAGTCCCGATCGGTCATGCGTTCGTCTGTGCCGCTCCTCCGGAGACGACGGCGGCAGCGCTCAACGCCAGACTTCAGGCGCTCACTGAAGCGCCGCAACTCCCGACTCGTCCCCAGGATCGCTCGGCGATGCGCTCACGCATCGGTCTCTTGACCAGTACGCCATCGACGTCGCGCAGCGCGGAGTTCCTCGCGAATCCCGCCGCACTGGAAGTAGAACTGGGCCGTGAGATGGCGCTTCTTGAAGCGGGGCAGTCACCATGGGTCGGACGAACCGGAGATGCATGGCGGACTATTTCGGCGATGTCGGTCGAGGTTCCGGTTCGGCAGTTCGTCCCGACAGGGATTGCCGCCGAGCAGCGAATCCCGCTGATCATCGCGCTGCACGGCGCAGGCGGTGACGAGAACATGTTCTTCACGGGGTATGGCAATGGGTTCCTCAAGCGACTCGCGCAGACCCACGGCTGCGCGGTGGTGTGTCCAAGCACCACGCTCTTCCTGAGTTCGCCGGTGGTCTTTGACGCGTTGGTCGACGAGATGGCCGCGTGCGCCCCGATCGATCGCTCACGCATCTTCGTGATTGGGCATTCGATGGGTGCGGTGGCCACCGGTTCGATCGCTAGCAGCCGCGGCGCGGCGATTGCCGGCATCGCGATGATGGCTGGCTTCGGAGGTGTCATGAGCGAGGGCTCGCCGCCCGCGTACGTTGCAGCCGGTGGGCTCGACCCAATCTTTCGCATCGATGCGGTGCGGACGGGAGTCGAGGCGAGTCGCGGCAGAGGCGCAGCGATGGAACTGATCGAATTGCCACAGGAGGGACACACGCTTCTGGTCAGCGCCGCGCTTCCCGCTGCGGTCGACTGGTTGCTCGCGTTGCCCCGGCGTAGTCAGGCAACCGCAGCGCCGCGTTGACGTTCGCGGACCCACGGTCGGACGGCCGGCCACGCGACCAAGGCCATCGTCGCCCAGATCGCGACAACGAAGATGCGATTGCGATCGAGATCGTCGTGGGCAGCGATGGTCGAGAAGAGTCCGATGAAAGGGCCGACCGCGTAGCCCACGCCGATGAGCCCTTCGTGGGTGCCAGCGGCGCCGACCTCGGCGTTTCCGACACGCATCGCGTAGTAAAGCGCGGCGTAATAAATCACTCCCTGACCGAGTCCGAATGCTGCGAGGCCGAGGACCAGCATCCACGGTGCTGGCGCGAGAACCGCGGTGGCAAAGCCCGAGGCGATGAGGACGCCCGCGACAAAGAGCGTTGCCCAGCGGCCATGCCAACCACGCGTGCGCCAGAGAATTGTCACCGCCACGAGGCGTGCAACAAGCCACGTCGCGGTGATGAGCGTGCTCTCTTTCGTCGAGAGACTGAACGCCCCGGTGACGTAGGGCATGAGCGGCGAGATTGCGGCGACGACGACGTAACTCGTTGGCAGGAGGACGCGCACCGACGCGAGTTGGTGTCGATACGTGGCGGGAACCGGAGCCTCCAGATCGTGCACGTGTTCGCCGGGCGCGACGCCGAAACGCGAGACGACCGCGACGCAGAGAAGTGCGTTCGGCGCAAGCAGTGCGAAGGCCCAAGTGGTCAAGCCCGCGTCGATCACCGGGCCAATCAGGGCGACGGCAATCGCGGTGGCGCTCATCCAAACGACGTTCCACCAACCGAGCGCTCCGCGCATCGCCGTCCCGCTGCGGCCCGCCGTCAGGTAGCTCTCGACCAGCGGCCACTGGATGGCGGAGGCCATGCTGACAACGATCGCGATCGCCCAGAGCGTCCACACCCCGCCGAAAAAGATCGGCAGCATCGCGACCGCTCCCTGAACAAGGAAGACGATCTGAAGCAACGAGCGCGGGGTCAGACGACGCTCAAGCGCCCGGGTCACACGGCCCGCGGCGAACGCGGCAAGGACGTAGCTGACCCCTTGGGAGAGTGCCAGCAGAAAGTTGTCGAACCGTCCATAGCCGTGCACGCTTTCAGCGATGAAGCTCAGTCCGCTCCACATGACTCCGGTCGCCAGCGACGCGAAGAACGTCACGAGGACGATGGGCGTCAGCGGTGTCGCGGGAAGCGTCGTTGGGGACGAGTGGGTCGCGGCGGGGGGCAAGGTCGGCGATCGTACGTGTGTACGCGCGGCACGGAAAGGGAGCGGTCGACCGATCGCGGCGCTTGCCGTCAGTTCAGGCGCTTCGCAGCGAGGCGATCCTTGGAGGGGATCCGCACTTCGGACGCAAGTCCGATCAGTTCCAGTCCGCGGATGAACCAATAGCTCGAATCAAACTGCCACCAGCGCAGTCCGTGTCGCGCAGAATTCGGAAACGCGTGATGGTTGTTGTGCCATCCTTCGCCGAAGGACAGGACCCCGAAGATCGCGTTGTTGCGACTCTCGTCGCCGCAGTCGTAGGGCCGAGATCCCCACAGGTGACAGACCGAGTTGATGCTCCACGTCATATGGTGCCCGATGAACACCCGCGCGAGTCCACCCCAGAGAAAGCCCAGGAGCGCACCGGTCCATGACATGGAAACAAGGCCGCCGACGAGGGCCGGCACCAGCAATCCCAACGCGACCCACAGCGGGAAGAGTCGGCTGACCCGTCCGAGCAGCGCGTCCTTGCGAAGGTCGCCTACATAGCGAGCCAGTCCGCGATGAAGGTCGCTCACCATCCAGCCAACGTGTGCATGCAGGAGTCCACGCAACGATCCCATCGCCGAGTCACCGTGCAAGTGTGGCGAATGCGGATCTCCGTCGTCGTCGCTGTGCTGATGATGACGACGGTGATGGGCGACCCACTGCATCAGTGGACCTTGCGCTGCCATTGAACCCGCGATCGCCAGCGCTATCCGCACTCCCGTCGGGGCGGTGAACGAACGATGGGTGAAGAGTCGGTGAAATCCAACCGTCACTCCGATGCCGGCTATGACGTACATAGCCACGAAGAGCGCCGCCTCGGTCCAACCGATCGCAGTTCCCCAGAGCATGGCAATCGCCGCGATAAATCCCACGAGCGGCAGCAGGATCACAGCCAATGTGATCACTCGCAGTTTCACCATCGAACGTGAGTCAGACGCCGGGGTTTCGAGTGTCGGGAGCCTCCTCAACTGCGGTATCAGCGCAGGAGCGGGGCTGGGGAGGAGCTTCGGCATCAAGTCTCGCGGGGCGTTCGGAAATCTCTGGACAGGGCACGAAGAGTATCCGCCTCAGCGTGGGAAGGTGACGATTGATTTGCAGTTGGGAACACTTGGCATCGCCGCGCTGGGCGTCGACGTGCGTTGACCATCAGGATCGATTTCGTCACGCGCCAAGGACTCCGCTGTTGGTCCATGAGGACCACATTCCTGGCAGGTGCGAGCGACGAACCAGCTCGCGAAAAAACCTCGGCGCACGAAAAAACCTCGGCTGACCCGAAGGGGTCAAGGCCGAGGTTTGTTCGTTTGCATGGCAACTCGCGGACTTGAACCGCGGACACCCGCATTTTCAATGCGGTGCTCTACCAACTGAGCTAAGTTGCCTTCGTGGATCCGGAAGGTCAGCGGACAGGTTGTCGGCTCCGATCGGCCATTTCGGGTCGCGGGTTCAAACGCAACACGAGACTGATCGAGGGACATAGCCTACGGCGCGTTGCGAGGCTGTCAAGCGGTTCAGTCGACGAGTCGAAGGCGTCCGCTGATTCCGCCGCCACTTCCCCGCGGCCGAGTGGCCCGTGGAATTCGGAAGACAAAGGGTCCAACCGGCTTCGAAGACGCCGACAAGCCGACCGTCCGAGAGCATCGCACGGCCTCGAGTTCAAGTCGTCCGAGCAGTCGGTCGGTCAGCCAGATTCGCAGCGGCCGAACGCCCACGTACTCGCCAAGCGGCGTGAGTGCGGCATGGCTCCCGGTCGTGAAGCGCGGACTCGGCGATCGTTCCACAGTGGCTGCAAAGAGATCGACCCAGAAGCGCCGTGCGAAGAGGATCGCATGGGTCTGATCGAGGCGCAACTGGCAGGCGCGAATCAACACCGACTCGTGCTTCTGCCAAGCGTCGTACCAGGCTTGCGGATGTCCGCGGACCAGCGCGACGGCGAGCACGAGATCTTCGATGAACGACAGTACCCGCGCCGCGCCCGGAGTCCCGCCGAGATTGGCGTGCTCAAGATGCACGATGACTTCGTCGAGCGTGATGCCGTACTGCCGCGCACCGATGCAGGCGCGGGCGAAGAACTCTCGGCGAATACGGTCGGTCAGCGCACGGTCTAAGGGAACCGGGTGCAGCGCCGTCGCACCCGATGAAAAAGCGGTCGAAGAAGGCGTGGCGATCGCGTCGGCGGCTGCGAGGCACGGCTGAGCCAGTGCTATGGAATGAGGTGCGATTGAATGCAGTGCGCAGAATGGGACCTGCGTTGTGTTCATGCCATCTGCGATCGAATGTCGTTGCGGCACCAAAGTGTTCGACGTCATGTCCGCCTCCTGCGGGAGGTCACGCCAGTTCGTTGCGCCCTCATGCATGAGCGACGAGAGGAGAAGTCGTCACGCACGGGTGGCAGCGCAGCGTCTGGCGACAGCCTCAGCGTCCTGCGATCCGCAGTGTAGTTGTGGGTCCACTCGCGTCAATCGACGACGATCGGATGGAAGGTAATCCACCGTCACAGACTGCACGCGCGCCGACGACATGTCGACTTCCGAGAAGTCGCGCACACCGGATTCGCTTTCGCGCGTCAGTCTTGTTCGACAGCGATCGTGCCAAGAAACTCGCGATGGACGTCCCGTAATGCCGGAAACTTGCGACGCCATGCCTGCAGCAACTCGGGATCGCAGTCCGCGGCGATGACCGTTGCGGAGTCCGACGCCTCCGCGAGGATCTCTCCGGTCGGCGAAATGATCATCGATCCGCCGCGATATGAGAGATTCGGATCGTCCCCGACGCGGTTACAGGCCACGACGAATGCCTGGTTCTCGATGGCCCGCGCGATGAGCAACGAGCGCCAGTGGTGCTGCCGGGCGACCGGCCACGACGCCCCGATCAGGAAGACCTCGGCACCAGCCAGCGCCGCCAACCGCCACAATTCCGGAAAGCGAAGGTCGTAGCAGATGAGCGGACAGGCAACGAAGGGCCCGACCCGCGTGAGCACCAACCGCGAGCCGCCGCGATAGAACTCAGTTTCGCGTCCGAGTCCGAAAGGATGAACCTTGGCGTAGGCCGCAGACTGGTGACCATCGGGAAAGGCGATCGCGCACTCGTTGCGTCCATAGCCGTCGTCCGCTCGCCGAGGAGCGCCGTAGGCGATATGAACCTGTCGAGACTTCGCTTGCGATGCGCACCACGCACCGAGCGAACTGGGCGTGATCGCGTCGATATCGATCGAGAAGCCGACGTCCCCGAGTTCAGGCAAGAGTGCCAACGATCCCGTCGGAAGGCCCGCCTGATCAAGGAGCGACGCGATCCCGGCCCGTGAGGTCACCGGGTCGTGCCATGCGATGTCGTTCTGGACTGCCGCGAAGAGCATGCGTCGAGTGTAGCGACGCCATGTCGACCGCCCCTTCGGGCAAGAGTCTTGGCATTGGAAGCGGTTCCCAAAGCGAACGCATTGTTGCATTCACAGTGGTCCATCCGAAAGGGTGACCGACGGGGCTCGAACCCGCGACATTCGGGATCACAACCCGACGCTCTACCAACTGAGCTACGGCCACCATACACGGTCCGCACGCGCTGCAACTGTCCTTGGACTGAATTGCCCTCCGACCGAGTGAGACTCCATCAACATGGAGATCGGCGGAAGCGACGAATGCGAACCAGTCACGCATCAGGCCACGGGCCCGAAGCTGCGAGGAGAGTAGCCGGAACTGTCAGCAGGGTCAATGCGGCAACCGAGGACGATCGGACTTGTTGGCTGGTCCTGCGGCGGTCCATTTTCAAGGGCTCAAACGCAGCCGTCAACTGACCGGCGATGCCACGTCGGACTCGACGAAGGGGGACGGTGCGGGGGGTTCGGACGCAGTCCGGGCCTCGTCGCTGTTCGCAGCCGAAGCGTCGATGGGAATCCCGGCGGCGCCGGCGTAATAGCCCGACATGCCGTGCACAAGATCCCAGAGGTAGCCGAAGGGGCCCTCGGCCAGCGAGAGCCCGAGTCCTCGTCCGAGCTCGGAGCTGTGTTCGAACTGCTCCCATCCATCGAGAATGTCAAAGGTCCGCTCGGCGGAGAGCCCCATGCTGCCGAACAGATGTCCCCACCAGAAATGGACGTCGTTCCATTCCGGCTCCAATTCGCGCGCCAAGCGGATCTCCTCGACGAACTGTGCATACACCTCTGGCGGCAACGATTGCAGGCGCTGCTGCGCGATCGTCGCCTCAGGTTCCAGCACCGCGAGGTACTCGGGGAGTTCGTGCCCTGTGCCAAACGCTTCCGCGTAGGCGCGATTGAACATGATGTAGAGGACCACGGGATCCGAGTCAAGAATCGGAGTGAGTGCGGGCTCGATCGGCTCTATCACGTCCATCGTCGCGAGCTGGAACGAAACCGCGCGTGGACCAAGCGGCGCGCACCCGGTG
>JBBQCR010000067.1:0-11991 GCA_038318935.1 Phycisphaerales bacterium | reverse complement strand
TCAGTGACGACTCGCTCCAGCAAATCTGCTGCCTCATCGTGTGCACCGCAATCGCTGAAGCAATCCGTGGCCTTCAACAGCTCAACTACGGCGGTCGCAGAAGCGAAGTCCTTCCGACGCGTCACGTCCTCGCGAAGAACTCGCAACGCCTGATCGCGCGACCCTTCCGCGATCAGGCCACTCGCCAGCGAGACTCGGACCAACTGGGCGTCCGGATCAAGGGCGTACGCGGTCTCCAACTCAGCCCTGGCCTGATCGTGACGGCCAATCGCGCCGAGGAGCATGCCGAGCCTGGCTCGCGGAAGGGCGAGCGCCGGAGCGAGCTCCGCTGCCCGCCGGTACTTCTCGACTGCCTCGCCGATCCGGTGCATCGTCGCGAGGAGATCGCCGCATTCGACCAAGGTCTGAACGTCACCCGGATGGGCACGCAACTCCTCGAGATACATGCGAGCCGCGGCATCCTGCGCGTTGTTCAAGGCCAAGGCGCGAGCGAGCTTCGCCCGCACGCGGGGAGTTTCCGGCGCTTGGGTCAAGGCTTCCCGAAAACACCACGCTGCCCGCTCAAGCCGCTCACGCGCCATCTGGGCATCACCCATTGCCATCAGACAGAGCGGCATCCGTTCCAGTACTTGTTGCGCGAGGTAGTAGGCGGTATCGGCATCTTCCCATTGTCCCAGGGCTGCGCGGGCTTCGATGCGTCGCGCCCAGGCTGGTTCGCAACGGCGATCCAATGTCGTTGCTGTTTCCAGCGGTGCGATCGCCTCCGCGTAGCGGCCGAGGCGGCACAGCGTCGATCCTTCCGCAAGGCGAGCTTCCGCGCGACGCGGCAGACGTGCCACCGCATCCCGAAACGCGGGCAGGGCGTCGTTGAGTCGACCAGCGGCCTCCAAGGTCAATCCCAAGTTGAAGTGCCAGTCGCCGCGGGCAGGATCTCCGGCGAGGGCCTTTCGGAGTTCAGCCTCGGCGTCGGCGAGACGGCCGCGGCGAAAGTGCTCGGCCGCCCGCTGCGCGTGACGCTCCCCAGCGCCTCCCGGCCGGGCCGATCGACCCGAATCGTGGGGGAGCGGACCGTCAGCGGCCTCGCCCTCTCCGTCGAGATTGTCGTCGCGATCGTCGTTCATCGGAGCCAATTCATCGAAGCCAATTCATCGAAGCCAATTCATCGAACCCAGTTCTATGGACGCCAGTTCATGGAAGCCAGTCCATCGAATTGGCATTTCGAGTCTCCTCAACCAACCTGCCGATTGTCCGTTGCACCCATTGTCGTCGGGACTCGTCCCACGAAGGGTTGCATTGAAGGTACCGCGAACCTCAGAAGCAAGTGGTTCGGCGTTTCGGGCTCGCGTTTACTACAGTTCGTGCATTGTCGTCGGTCGGGGCCCCGATCGTGACGCACAACCCGTCCTGCCATGCCGCGGCATCTCATCTCTCCCATCTCCTGCACCGTCTTTGCGACCGCCTTCGCGACGTCGCTCGCCGTTGCGGCAGCGGGACGCCAGTCGGACCAGCCGGCCCCCGCCGTGTCGTCTGGATTGCGTTGGTGGACATCGTCCATGCGACCACGGATGGATGACGAACGGCTCGGGAGCGACGTGGCGTTCCTGGAAGCGGTCCTGACGAATCCCGCGTCCTCAGTCGCTGTGCGGCGAGGCGCGAGCGATCGACTGGTCCGTGACCGATCGCCGGAGGCGATGCAGGCCGTCGAGCGGGCGCTGCGAGCCAAAGATGCCGCAGTGGTTTCGTCGGCGGTCGACGCTCTGGACCGGGCGGAGGCACACGCTCCGGCGCTGGCTGACGCACTTGTCGCGGTGATTGCATCGGACGTCGCGATCGATCGTGGAGCGGCCGCCCGCGTTCTCGCGGCGAGCGACACCCGAGCAACCGAACTCCTCGCTGCGGCGGCCAACGCCAGCCCGACCGTCAGTGCCCGCGTCGGAGCAATCAAGGCTCTCGGCGAACTGCGCACTCGTCAGGCTGCGGGGCGGCTCGTTGCGATGCTCGACGAAAAGAATCAATCGCCGGAGATTCTCCAAGCGGCCTGTCTCGCGCTCGACCTCGCGACCGGTGCCGGACACGGTACTGATCCAAGCGCGTGGCGAAATTGGTGGGCCGACTCGTCGCGAGTCGCAATGGAGACGGGAGCGTTGTCTCAGGACAGTCAACTGCGAGCGAGGGCGGAAGCCGCCGAGCGCGCGGCTGCAGACGAGCGTGGTCGTTCGGAGCGTCTCGCGGGAAGACTCGTCGAAATCTACGGTCAGTTGTTTCTGTATCTCACGCAGCGCGACCGGTTCGAACGCAGCGTCGATCTCCTGAGCGATTCGCTCGCCGAGGTCCGCACGTTCGGCGTAGCCCAGATCGAACGCATGTTGCGCAACGGCGAGCGCGCGGACGACACGATCTATCGTGCGGTCATGGTGCTGCTGGACGATCCTGTGCCCGCGCTTCGCGTTCGTGGCGTGCGGCTGCTGGACGATCTCGCCGCGCCGGATCTGGCCCTTCGCATCAGCGAACGATTGCCGAACGAACGCGATCCGGATGTCACTGCTGCCTATCTCACAGCCTTGGCGAATCGTCCGTCAAACGAAGCGTTTTCGGCGACGCTTCCCTTGGTACGCGATCCGGTCTACGGCGAAGCGGCGAGTCGGGTCCTCAATCGTCTCATCGATACCGGGGTCATGCCTCTGGCAGCATTCGAGAAGGTTCTACCCTCGCTGCGAGAGGTCGTCGCGGCTCGTCCCAACGGCGCTGCTGCGCAATTGCTCGCCCTTACCGGCGACGACACGGATCTTCAAAAGGTGACGGCGCTGCTCGATGCAACCGATCCCGCTGTGCGGCGTGGAGCCGCGGAAGGATTGCGGCGACGCGGGGTGCGACGACCGATCTTCGATCGAGCCTCGGATCCGGCGATCTACTCGCAATTCATCGCAGCCCTCGCGGACGAACCCACCTCCGCGGCCGGGCTCGAACGACTTGCGGCATCGCTCCCGCCCGCCGATATGGTCTCTGAGTGGAACGCCATGCTGGTGCGCATGCTCCGCGAACTGCCGCTCGCGGATCTCCTGAGCGCGGACCGTCTCCTCGAACCGATAGCGGCGTGTGAGGCGAAGACGCGTCTCGTCGGACTCACGCGGCTGGCGGGTGCGTCGCGAGCGGGATTGCCGCGCTCCGATCTCGAATCCGGATTGCGTCGTTTCGTCGATCTCTCAATTGCCGACAGTCGCGGCGATGAGGCGATCACGTTTCTGATTGGCCTCAATCCCCAATCAGGTGAAGCGACGCGCGACGCCCTCTTTCGGGCGTACGCCCTGAACGGCAATTTCCGCGAGGCCGCCGGGCTCGATGCGGGCGCCGGGTCGTGGCTCGGGCTGCTCGCGAGTGTCATCACCGATGCGATGCTGGCACGACCGATCGCCGACGAGATCGCCCTTCGCTTCGCTGTCGACTCGCCGCGACCGCAATTCACGAAATCCGAGCAGGAGACATTCGATCGGCTGCGCCGTTCGCTCCCCGCAACGCCAGCGGCTGCGACGGCGCCGCCGGATGGGGCCTCCGGGAATCTATGATTGCCGTTTCAAAGTTCGTTCATCCAAAGAGCCTTCGGGGTGTGATGTGAGTACCGCAACGATGACCAAGAGCCAGCGACAAAGCCAGCGTCAGAGCCAGAGCCGGAGCGCGAACATGACGAAGACGACGCGAACACCAGCCACGCGCACGGAAACCGACTCGATGGGCGCGATGCAGGTGCCAAGCGACGCCCTCTTCGGGGCGACGACGCAGCGGGCGGTGCTGAACTTCCCGGTCTCCGGTCGACCGGTGCCGCCAGCGCAGATCGAGGCCCACATTCTCCTGAAGCGCTGCTGCGCCGAAGCCAACCTCGCACTGAACGAAGTGCCGAAGGAAATCGTTGCCGCGATCATTGCGGCGTGCGACGAGTTGCTGGGCACCTTTGCACGCCCCGATCAGCGCGCCGAAACGATGCAGCACTTTCCGATCGACGTCTTCCAGACCGGGTCGGGTACATCGACCAACATGAACGTGAACGAGGTCGTTGCAAACGTCGCTTCGCGTCGCGCCGGCAAGCCGATTGGAGCGAAGGATCCGCTGCATCCGAACGATCACGTCAACTACGGGCAGTCGAGCAACGACACCTTCCCGTCCTCGATGCAGATCGCTGGCGCTGTACTCATCAGAACCAGGCTCATCCCGGCGCTCAAGCATCTCGCTGCGGGGTTGTGGGCCAAATCGAAGGCGTGGGACAAGGTCGTCAAGATCGGGCGTACGCACCTTATGGACGCGACACCGATTCGCGTGGGCCAGGAGTTCTCGGGATACGCCGCAGCGATCGACTACTCGATCGAACGGGCCACCAAGGCGATGAACGCTCTGGCATCGAACATGCCCATCGGCGGCACCGCGGTCGGAACGGGTATCAACGCGAACGTGAAGTTCGGCAAGACCGTCTGCGCAAAACTCGAAAAGGCGACGGGCATCAAGTTCCGCGAGGCGAAGAACCACTTCGAATGCCAATCGACGCGAGACTGCGTCGTCGAAGCGTCGGGTCATCTGAAGACGATCGCGGTATCGCTCACCAAAGTTGCCAACGATATCCGTTGGCTTGGCTCGGGACCGCGCACCGGACTCTTTGAGCTGACACTGCCCGCGACGCAGCCCGGCAGTTCGATCATGCCGGGCAAGGTGAATCCGGTCATCTGCGAAAGCGTGATGATGGTCGCCTGCCAGGTCGTCGGCAACGACGCGGCAATCACCATGGGGGCACTTGGTGGCGTCGGATCGCTGCTCGAACTCAACGTTGCGATGCCGGTCATCGCCGAGCGTTTGATCGAGTCGATCGAGTTGCTCACCAACGCCAGCCTCATGTTCCAGTCCAAGTGCATCGACGATCTCCAACTGAACGAGGAGATCGCGACCGGGATGGTCGAGAAGAGCCTGATGATGTGCACGTCGCTGGCGCCGGTGATCGGCTACGACAACGCCGCGAAGGTCGCCAAGGAAGCCTTCAAGACCGGCGAAACGGTGCGTGAATACGTCACCCGCAACAAGCTCGTGGAACCGAAGCGCCTCGCGAAACTGCTTGACGCGACAGGGATGACCAAGCCTGGGGGCAAGGGGCCTGGTGGTGGGTGAGCGGACTCAGTACACCTCAAGCATGCATCGGTGCGTGCCGCGTACCCGCCGCTTGATCTGCTCGGTGGTCCAATCTTTTGGAGCGACACCGCCGAGTTCTTCGCCAACGGTGATGTAGCCCTCACCGAGCGAATGCTTCGCGAGCATCTGGAAGATGCCGACCTGCATGCCTGCGAGGCCGCAGACGTAGATGAGCGTGCGCGGTGATCGCAGGAGCGACGCGAACTTGTCGTTGAGCTTTCGCTCGACGAACTGATGGACGTATTCGCCGCGACCGCCATCCGGGCGCGTCTCGCGGCTGATCGTGGTGTGGTAGTGGAAGTTCGCGTGCTTCGTTGCGAGAGCGGTGAACAGGTCGTCGTACAGAAGGTCGGTGGTGTACGGCGATCCCATGACGAGGTGCATCGCGCTCGTGCAGCGCTTCCACGTCGATGCGGCTGGCGAGTCCGCTGGCGGTCCCTGCAGAAGTTCCATAGCGAAGCCGCGGAACGGCGCGATCCCGGTGCCGGTCGCAAGGAAGAGATAGTCGTGGGCATTCGGATCGGTCGGCAATAGAAAACGCTTGCCGTTGGGACCCGAGACCTGCACCGGCGCACCGAGTGGACGGTCGCAGAGGAAGTTGCTGCACACGCCGAGAAAGAGCGAGTGATCGTTGGGGTCGTCGGCGGCCTTCTGCGGTTCGCGTTCCGCGACGACGCGCTTGGGGGTCGTTGCGATCACTTTGCCGTGGCCGTCCTCGCCCCAACTCGGGCTTGCGAGTGAATAGAGGCGGACCTTGTTCGGCTTGCCCATCGCATCGACGCCGTCGGGTACGACACCGAACGATTGACCGGCGCGAAACGATCCTTCCAGCGGCGTTCCGCTCACGTCGATCTCAACATGCCGCACGAAGCTCGCCGACTTGCCCTTCAGGCAGACCCGCGAGCCGCTGATGCGTCCGGTGACCGGCGCGGTCGGCATGACGACGTGCATCCTGGCGTCGGGCAGGGCGGGTTCGTGGCTCACGGTGGTTTCGGACGCGGACATGGGCGGAGAGTGTACGGCGCGAACGCCCTCCGCGATGGTTGTTCACTTGGTGACGCGCACGAAGAAGGCGGTCATCCGTTCGCACGATTCAGGATGCGATTCGCGCAACGAGTTGTGCTTGCCGCCATGGCACACCAGCAATTCCGCATTCGGGGCTGCTGCCGCAAGTCGGCGCGCGTGCGATACGGGGACGGTGGTGTCCGCGTCGCCATGCACGATGAAGATCGGTCGATCGATGCAGCGAATCGCATCGACCGGACGAGGAACGGCTTCTGTCGCATCGCGCACCAGCGATGCGGCGAGGACGCTTCCCAAGAGGCTGGGAGGATCCCCACCGACGGAGTTTGCCGCGACGTCGCGCCAACTGGCGACGGGAGACTCAAGACCCACGCCGCGGAGGTCGCCGCCGCTCGTCAGGTCTTCTTCGGCGAGCGCGACGGCGATCGCGCCACCAAGGGACTGACCGAACAGGGCGATCCTTGTTGGATCGACGTCCGGTCTGGCTCGCAGCGTTCGCAAAGCCGCCTTTGCGTCCTCGAACAACTGCTCGCGGGTTTCAGGATCCCCGTCGCTCTCGCCGTAGCCGCGATAGTCAAAGAGGAAGACGTTGAAACCGGCGGCCGGCAGTCCGGAGACGAAGTAAAGATGCTCGGTCATCGACGCCGCGTTGCCATGGAGATGCAGGATGGTCGCAGCGTCCCGCGACGCTCCGATCTGCGATGGAAGGAACCAACCACGCAATCGCGTGCCGTCGCCCGAAGCGAACCAGAACGCCTCCGCGTCGGCGACGAGAGCGGTCGGCGCAGGAGTCGGTCGTTTGGTCGGGACGTAGAAGCGTCCCTCGCAGCCCAACGGAGCGCCGAGCAGCATGCACCCGGAGACCGTCGCGCCAAGCAATCGTCTGTGAAATCGTCGTCGCATCGACGCGACGATCATAACGACGCGTACGGCCCGGCCTCCACCAGGGAAGCCGGGCCGCGTCGATCGATGGCATGGAGCTTCAGAGCAAGCGAAGCGACTCAGTCGTAGGCCTGGCTCACGTTGGGAAGCTCGACCGTCTGCAGCTTCAGATTGGTGGTCATCTTGAAGTTCGACTGCGTGCGGTGCCGTTCGGCGAAGAAGAACTCAAGCTTGTAGGAGTTGCCCTCGACCAGACTGAGGCGATTGAGCTCGATCTGCTGCTCGACGGCGCCGTGGATGCCGCCCAGATCGATCACCAGCTTTCCGTCGATGAACACCCACACGTCGTCGTCACCGCGGAAGGTGAAGACCTGGTTGTCGGAGGCCTTGTACAGGAACTCCGTGTGCAGCTCGAACGTGAAGTGGAAGTTGCGGTTGGGGCTACCGCCCGGATTGCCGTAGAGCTCGTTCTCGATCGGGAAGAAGCCGCCGAGGCCCTTGAACACCGGGTCGACCTGACTGTCGAACACGTACGAGCCGTTGGACTGCTTGACCAGTGTCAGGTCGAGCGTCTTCGACAGATTCGTGCCAAGAACGTCGTTGTACCAGGCGTAAAAACTCTCCGAACTGGTGATGCCGCCAGTGGAGACGACCGAGTCGAAGGTGCCCGCGACGTCGCCGAGGCTCGCGTTGTACATCGCGTAGCAAATCTGCTTGCCCGCGGAAGTCTTCCATTGCGTGGTGACCTTCTTGCCGCCGCCGACGAAGACCGGTTTGCCATCAGGTCCCAATTGGGACGCGATGTTGCCGGAGTAGTGGCCGAAGCCGCGGCTTGGCGTGACTTCGAAGTCGGGGTGGCCGCCCGGGGCGGTCTTCTCCTTCAAGTCGCGGACGATGCCCGTCAGCGTGATCGTTTCCGGCGCGTCCAGCATGGGATTGCAGGGGGTCGCGATCGTCTTGGGGGTCGGGAGGAACCCGAGTGAGCCCGCGGCGAGTGCGACCGCGGCGACGGTCGGAATGAGTTGAGTGCGGTTCATCGAGAACTCCTTGCCCGAGGTGGGCGATTGTGACCAGCAGACTGAACCGAGCTGAAGGTACGATCCAAGACGACGCGTCAAAGTCTTTGGCGCGATGCAAGGACGTTGGCGCGGCAAGCTGTTCGGTCTGTGCGGGAGAGTGAAGAAGCGGTCCCAATTGCTGCAGCGTTTCGCAGCCCTCTGCCGATTCCTGTGGGCCGCATCGAACGCTTGACATCGGAGGACAGGTCCTCGAACTCACCCGACGGAGGGTGCAGCTCGTGGTCCTCGGAGGCTTCGCGCGAGGCCGAGTCCGAGCAGGCGACGATTGCAGGACGCAGGACTCCCTATGGAATTCTTCCGGATTCACGGCGGACGCCGACTTGCGGGACGGGTGGCGATCGAGGGCTCAAAGAACGCGGCGCTGCCCTTGATGGCTGCGTCCCTCCTGACCGATCAGCCAATCACACTGCGGAACGTGCCGGTCCTTTCCGACATCGGCAACATGGGCCGACTGCTCCGGGAACTCGGCGTCGACGTGCGTGGCGAAGAAGGCACGATGCACTTCGCGAGCATGGACGAGAACCAAGTGCACGCGCGCTACGACATCGTGCGGACGATGCGGGCCTCGATCTGCGTGCTCGGGCCGATGCTCGCGCGTCGCAAGAAGGCCGTTGTCGCGATGCCCGGTGGTTGCGCCTTCGGAAGTCGCCCGGTGGATCTCCATCTTCGAGGGCTTCAGGCTTTGGGTGCGAAGGTCGAGTTGCAGGGCGGCGACATCGTCGTCAGCGCTCCGAGACTCAAGGGCAACGTTGTTTTCCTTGGCGGGCCTTTCGGATCGACGGTCCTGGGGACTGCGAACATCATGAGTGCCGCGACGCTCGCCGAAGGCCGCACCATCATCGAGTGCGCTGCCTGCGAGCCGGAGATCGTGGACCTCGCCAATCTGCTCAACGCGATGGGCGCGAAGATCAGTGGTGCCGGTTCGCCGCGCTTGGTCATCGACGGTGTCGAGGAACTCGGCGGCGCGGATCACACGGTCATGCCCGATCGGATCGTCGCCGGTACGTATGCGGTCGCTGCAGCGATCACCAACGGCGATGTGATTCTCGACGACTTCCCCTACGACAGTCTCTTGGCGGCGATTGATCGCCTGAACGAAATCGGCGTGCATGTTGAACGCCTTGATCCCACGGGGGACATGACCCGGTGCTCGGTACGCGTGACCAGCGAGCGCCTTCTCAAGCCGACGACCATCACCACCCAGCCGCATCCGGGCTTCCCGACCGACCTTCAGGCCCAGTTCATGACGCTCCTCTGCCTTGCTCAAGGGAACTCGATCATCACCGAGAAGATCTACCCCGAGCGATTCATGCACGTCGCCGAACTGAGCCGCATGGGAGCGAAGCTCTATCGCCAAGGTCCGACGGTCATGGTCATCGGCGGAACACCGCTGCGCGGCGCGCCGGTCATGGCCAGCGATCTGCGAGCCAGCGCGTCCATGGTCCTCGCCGGGTTGGCCGCCGAAGGCGAGACGCTCGTCAGCCGCATCTATCACCTCGACCGTGGCTATGCACGGATGGAGGAGACGCTCAATCTCCTCGGCGCACGGATCGAGCGATTTAGCCCCGAGCCGGCTGAAGAAAAGCGGATCGCCGAGGCGATGGCGGACGCCTGATCACTCGCCTCGGGCTTCCCTTCAGGCTTCAGGTTTCGCTCCACACAGTTGGCGGATTGCGCCGCTCCAACCAACGTCCGCGCACGACGTCGGTGAATCCGTATCGGGTGTAGAGCGTGTGCGCGTCCTGCGTCGCCAGAAGAAACCGGCGAAGCGTCGTGCAGTCGGGATGGGCGAGCGTCGCTTCCACGATCCGCTTGCCGAGTCCGCGTCCGCGATGGGCTTCGTCGACCACGACATCGCAGAGCCACGCGAACGTCGCACGGTCCGTGACGACGCGGGCGAACGCGACCTGGTCCCCCGTCGACACCAGGTAGACGCCGAGCGTGATGCTGTGAGCGATGGCCCGCTCGACAACGTCGCGGCGGATCTTTGGCGACCAGTACGTTGACGCGAGCCACGCATGAATGCGATCGACGTGCAGCCGCGCCGAGTCGAAGGAGAGTTCGTAGAGATCGGTTGTCATCGAGCGGCTCGCGTGAGTTCATTGAGCGCAATGGCGCCAGCGACGGCGACGTTCAGCGACCGTTGCTGGCCATCTTCGTCTACCCCGCCGCCGAGTATCGCGTACGTGCCATCGCACGCGGAGAGGATCTCCGGGCGTAGCCCGAATGCTTCGCTGCCGAGCACGATCGCGAGCGATTCCTTCCGGGGCATGTCCGTGAGCGGTCGGGCATCGTCGGCAAGTTCAATCGCAATCGGCCGCACACCGATGTCCCGCAGCCGCGAGAGATCAGCCCGAAGATCCTGACTCATGCCCCACGGCGTCTCGAAAACCCGCCCCATCGAAAAGCGAATCGCCTTTCGGAGTAGCGGATCGGCGCAATCGTGTTCCAGGAGGAGGCCATGTCCCCCGAGGCACGCCACGCTGCGGAACAGACTTCCGACGTTGTCGACATGACGCACACCGCTGCACACCACGATGCGGAGCGGGCGCGTCGCGGGCAGCGATGCGAAGAGATCGGTGGTTGTCGGAGGTTTCCAGCCGCGCTCCCCGATCGCCAGTGCGCCGCCGTGCAACCGATAGCCGCTGATCCCGGTCATGCGACGTTCGGAGGCAAGGAAGACGGTGATTGACTCCGGGCGAACAGCGACCGCCGCTTCGAACGATGGCCACAGCGCTGGTGTCATCAACAAGGAACGGCAGGGCCAGTGGCTGCGCAGGAAGCGGCGCACGACGCGATCGCTCTCGACAAGAAAGAGATGATCGCGCCCGCGAAGGTCACGATCACGGGCGTTGTCGTAGTACGCGAGCTCGGACGCAAGCGCTGCATGCTCCGGGGCCAGAGAGGATGCCAAGTGCGCAGCGAGCGGCGCGCCGTCGTCGTGTTCGACGAGGGAGATTGGCGTTCCGGCGATCATTGCCCCGGGAGCTTCAACGGCGAAACCCGCGGAGGTACGTCGTCTCCGATGCGCAGTTGCCAGAGCGCCTGTTCGATCGTTGAGAGTCGTTCCAGCACTTCGCTGATGCGGTTGAGATCCTCAATGGATCGTCCTTCGTCGAACCTGCCAAGCGCGTCGCTCTCGACCATGCGTCGCAACGAAAGCTCGGCGGCCCGCGAGTCCTGTACACCCCGCAGGAGCATGCGGGACACGTCGTCCAGCGCGTCGCGTTGGCGATCCCGAGAGGTCCCGCCCGGTATCAGCACCGTCCACGGAGCGGCCGACCCTTCAGCGAACAGTCGCGCGTATTCCTCAGCGGCGATCACGAGATCAGCGCTGACTTCGCCGAAGCCCATGCCGCTCATCAGCTCACTGCCATGCGCCCGCAGCCTGCCGAACGCATCCTGCACAGCGGTCGCTCGAGTCTTGATGGCGGCGAACCGCTCCTGCAACGCGGCCGCTGCCTCCGACATCTTCGCCCAGTCTTCGCCGATTCTCGCGAACATTCCTCGGATGCGGGACCACGTTCCGCCTTCGTTGAACGGCGCGGCGGTCAGGTCGTACTCCGTGCGGACGGATTTGAACTCCTCGACCAGCTCCTCGAGCCGGGTACGGATCGTCCCGAAACGGTCGGCGAGTTCCATCGCCCGGTCGCGAAGCGGGGGAAACGTCGCGGAGATCGCATCCCGTAGTTCGAGTGCGTCGGTCTTGATTCGCGAGCCGCGGTCCCCGAGACTCTGAAACATGGGCGGCCACGACTCGCTTGCGGCGCTCGAGCGTTCGAAAACTGTACTGATTGCGTTTCGCGTCGATGTTGGGAGAAAGCGATCGGCATCCCTTTCG
>JBBQCR010000066.1:0-12016 GCA_038318935.1 Phycisphaerales bacterium | reverse complement strand
GGGGTGGTGCACCTCGCGGCGCTCTGGCTGCTGCAGTGCCACGAGTATCCGCAGTCGGCGTTCGACGTGAACATGCGCGGCACGTTCAACGTGATCGACGCGGCGATCAAGAACGGGGTGAAGCGCGTGGTCTACAGCTCCTCGGCGTCGGTGTACGGGGACGCGCTGGAGCTGCCGATGGGGGAGGACCATCCCTACAACAACTTCACCTTCTACGGCGCGACGAAGATCGCCGGCGAGCACATGTTCAAGAGCCTTGGCGCGCGCTACGGCCTGAGCTGGGCGGGGCTGCGGTACATGAACGTCTACGGCCCGCGGCAGGACTACAAGGGCGCGTACATCGCCGTGATGATGAAGATCCTCGATCGGCTCGACCAGGGTCTCTCGCCGCTCGTGTACGGCGACGGGTCGCAGCAGTACGACTTCATCCACGTGCGCGACGTTGCGCGGGCGAACGTCTGCGCGCTGACGTCGGAGGTATCGGGCAACTGCTACAACGTGGGGCGCGGGATCGGGACGTCGATCAAGGAGATCACCGAGATGCTGATCGCGCTGTCGGGGAGCGAGCTGCCCATCCAGTACGAGCCGGCGGGCCAGACCTTCGTAACGAACCGGATCGGGACGACGGAGGCGGCGAAGCGCGACCTCGGCTTCGAGTGGGAGATCGGTTTGGAGGAAGGCCTGCGAAGCCTGATCGAGTGGCGTCACGAGGATCTCGCGGCGGTCATGGCGAGGCGCGCGGACAGCTGATGGCCGTGGAGCTCGACGAGGGGTGGACGACGGTCATCACCCCGCATCGCGGGTGGCTCGACTGGCGGCTGAAGCAGCTCTGGGGATACCGGGACCTGATCAGCCTGTTCGTGTGGCGGAACTTCGTCGCGGCGTACAAACAGACGATCCTCGGACCGGCGTGGCACGTGATCCAGCCGCTGCTGACGACGATCACCTTCACCATCGTTTTCGGGAACATCGCGCGGCTGCCGACGGGAGGCGCTCCCCCCTTCCTGTTCTATCTCGCCGGCACGGTGCCATGGAGCTACTTCGCCAACAACCTGACGAACACGGCGAACACCTTCGTCGGCAACGCGCACCTGCTGGGGAAGGTGTACTTCCACCGGTTGGTGATCCCGATCTCGATCGCGATCTCGAACCTCGTCTCGTTCGGGATCCAGCTGGCGATCTTCCTCGTGGCGCTCGCGTACTACGCGGTGACGGGCGCGGGGGTGCACATGACGGCGTGGGCGTGGATGGCGCCGGTGTTCTTCCTGATGCTCGCGGGCTACGGGCTGGGGGGAGGGATCATCGTGTCGGCGCTGACGACGCGGTACCGGGACCTGGCGAACCTCGTCGCCTTCGGGGTGCAGCTGCTGATGTACGCGACGCCGGTGATCTATCCGGCGTCGTCGGTGCCGGCGAAGTACCGGTGGGTGGTGGGGCTCAACCCGCTCACGCCGGTAATCGAGGGATTCCGGCGCGGATTTCTCGGCGCGGGCGAGGTGACGCTGCTGCAGGTTGGGGCGAGCTTCGGGGTGATGGTCGTGGTGCTGGCGGTGGGGCTGATGCTCTTCACGCACGTGGAGCGGACGTTCATGGACACGGTGTGAGGGGCGAATGTCGACGGTGATCAGGGTCGAGCATGTCACGAAGTCCTATCGGCTCGGCGCCATAGGCGGGGCCACGCTGAAGGAGGACTTCGCGCGCTGGTGGGCCCGCAAGCGCGGCCGGCCCGATCCGCTCGCGCTGGTGGACGGGGAGGCACATGCGCGCCAGATCGGCGATCAGTTCTGGGCGCTGGACGACGTGAGCTTCGACGTAGCGGAGGGTCAGGTGCTCGGCATCATCGGGCGCAACGGCGCTGGCAAGAGCACGATGCTGAAGATTCTCTCGCAGGTCACCGCGCCGACCTCCGGGCAGATCCGGCTGAAGGGCCGCATCGCCAGCCTGCTGGAGGTGGGGACCGGGTTCCATCCGGAGCTGACCGGCCGGGAGAACACTTTCTTGAACGGGGCGATCCTCGGCATGAGCACGGCGGAGACCCGGCGCAAGCTCGACGAGATCATCGCCTTCTCCGGGGTGGAGCAGTTCATCGACACGCCGGTCAAGCGGTACTCCAGCGGGATGTACGTGCGGCTGGCGTTCGCGGTGGCGGCGCACCTGGAGCCGGAAATACTGATTGTCGACGAGGTGCTCGCGGTGGGCGATGCCGAGTTCCAGGCGAAGTGTCTCGGCAAGATGGGGGAGGTGGCGAAAGGGGGACGCACTATCCTGTTCGTCAGCCACAACCTGTCCGCGATCCGGTCACTGTGCGATCGCGTGGTGTGGCTCGACGCTGGCCGCGTGCGCATGGAAGGGACGCCGTCGGACGTAATTGAGGCATATCTGCGGCCGGCGAACTCCGAGACCGAGCGCGGGATCATCGACGAACGGACGGAACGTAGCGGCACGGGCGAGGCGCGCTTCAAATCGGTCACGACGTCGACGGCGTCGGGAGAGGCGTCCGACCAATTCTATTATGGGCAGACGCCGATCATCGTCCGAGGCGTGTTGGACGTAGCGGAAGCCCTTCCAGCCACGGTGCTTGAGCTGAGTCTGTGCACGACCGACGGGCTCCAGGTCACCTTCGCATCCACGCTCGATGTTGCCGATTGCGCCGTCAGGCTCGCACCGGGACGTCATTATGTGCAGGCGGAGATTGATGCGACTCTCGTTCCAGGCCGGTACTGGGTGCTTCTCGGCCTGCATCGCCATCCGAACGGACGTACGGTCGACTTCGTGCCGCGAGCACTCGACTTCGAAGTGCTGAGCAGCGCACAGGGGAGTGCACCGGACTTTCCGTACGCGCCGAGAGGATTCGTGCGCCCGATCGTGCGGTGGCAGCTGGAGCAGGTGCCCGAACACCCAAACGAAATCTGTGCACAGCCATGACCGTTCCAAAGAAATACGACCTGCCCATCACGCGAGCTGTGTTCGGACCCGAGGAGGCAGCTGCGGTTCAGGAGCCGCTCGTCACGGGCTGGGTCGTGCAGGGTCCCAAGGTGGCAGAGTTCGAGCGCAAGTTCCAGGCGTACACGGGGACCGAGCATGCAATTGCCGCGAGCTCGTGCACGACCGCGCTGCATCTTGCCGTCAGGGCGCTCGGGCTGAAACCGGGCGATGAGGTAATCGTACCGGCATTCACCTGGGTATCGACTGCGAACGTCGTCGAATATGAGGGCGCAAGGCCGATCTTTTGCGACATCGACCTGGCGACGTTCAATATCGACGTCCATGCGATCGAAGCGCTCATCGGGCCAAACACCGTGGGTATCATTCCCGTTCACCTGTTCGGGCTTTGTGCAGACATGGCCGCGATCCTTGAGGTTGCGGCACGCCACCGCCTCTGGGTGGTCGAAGATGCTGCGTGTGGATTCGGTGCCTGGATCGGTGACCGACACGCCGGATCCTTTGGTGATGCCGGGTGCTTCTCCTTTCATCCGCGCAAGTCCATCACCACCGGGGAAGGTGGAATGGTCACGACCGCTGACGCGTCGATCGCCGCCAATTGCCGTTCGCTACGAGATCACGGTGCTTCTCGCACCGATCATCAGCGGCACAACGCCTCTGCAGCCTTCCTGCTCGCTGAGTACAAGGCGATCGGATACAACTATCGCATGACTGATCTGCAGGGGGCGCTCGGATCAGTGCAAATGGATCGCGCGGATGCCATCCTGACCAAGCGCCGGAATCTCGCCGCCCTGTACGATGAGCGGCTCGGGAAGACGGAGTGGCTCGCGACGCCGATGACGCCCGAGAACTATCTGCATGGTTACCAGAGCTACGTCACGCTCTTCCGTCCCGAGAGGCCGACGATACGGAACATCCGGCAGCTCAACACCCGCCGCAACGAACTCATGCTTCGGCTGGAGGAGCTCGGCATTTCGACTCGGCAGGGGACTCACGCGCCGGTCTTGCTCGAGGTCTACCGGGAGAAGTACGGGCTTCGTCCTGAAGATTTTCCGAACGCAGTCGCCGCTGACCAGCTCTCGCTCACGTTGCCTCTGGCATATCAGATGACATCCGAGGACGTGCGCTCGGTAGTGGACGAATTGCACGCCTGCTTCCGCTGATGTGCGGCATCACCGGATTCCTGAACGTCAACGGAGGCGCGGCGTGCGGGGAGATCCTGCGTCGCATGACGGACGTGATCGCGCACCGCGGACCGGACGGAGACGGCCATGTCATCGATGAATCGGTAGCGCTGGGACACAGACGCCTTTCGATCATCGACCTTTCCGCCGCCGCTTCGCAGCCGATGACCAGCGCGGACGGACGTTTCGTGATCACGTACAACGGCGAGATCTACAACTTCAAGGAGCTTCGGCTCGAGCTGGAAGCGACGTACCCGTTCGCCACGCGGTCCGATACCGAGGTGCTACTCGCCGCGTGGGCAACGTGGGGGGAAGCGTGCCTCCTTCGACTCAACGGAATGTTCGCCTTCGCGATATGGGACCGTCGCGAAAAGGAACTTGTGCTGGCGAGGGACCGTTTCGGCGTGAAACCGTTGTACTATGGATGGCGCGGCGGCACGTTCGCGTTCGGATCTGAAGTGAAGGCCATCCTCAGGCATCCGCAGTTCAGCGCACGACTCGATGAGGAAGCCCTCGTAGAGTATCTGACTTTTCAGAACTTCTTCGGGAGCCGAACGCTGTTCGCGGGCGTTCAGCTGCTCCCTCCGGCGACGATTCTTCGCGTTCGACGCGGAGAGTCAGCGGAAGTGATGAACCGTTACTGGGATTACAATTTCGAAGAAGATCGGTCGGGCGCGTCCGAAAGCGAATATGCGGAGGAGCTAGACCGTCTCTTTCGGCGCGCGGTGAGTCGCCAACTCGTCAGCGACGTGGATGTTGGTTGTTATCTCAGTGGAGGTATCGACTCGGGGTCGATCACCGCGGTCGCTGCTCGACAGGTACCGCACATGAACACATTCACGTGCGGCTTCGACCTGAGTTCCGCGTCAGGGCTCGAGATGAGCTTCGACGAGCGCGAAAAGGCGGAGATGATGTCCTATCGCGCGCGTACCGAACATTATGAAATGGTCTTGAAGGCTGGCGACATGGAACGATCGATGTCGAAGCTGGTCTGGCACCTTGAGGAGCCGCGGGTGGGCCAGAGCTACCCGAACTTTTACGCATCGAAGCTGGCCAGCAAGTTCGTCAAGGTCGTGCTGTCCGGTGCGGGTGGCGACGAGCTTTTCGGCGGGTACCCGTGGCGATACTATCGCGCCGTGCGCAATGACAGTTTCGACCAGTACGTCGACAAGTACTACGGATACTGGCAGCGCCTTCTCGATCATGGCAACATCAAGAGAGTACTGCGACCGATTTGGCCGCGAGTGGAACACG
This sequence comes from Phycisphaerales bacterium, assembly GCA_038318935.1. Classification (GTDB taxonomy): domain Bacteria; phylum Planctomycetota; class Phycisphaerae; order Phycisphaerales; family SM1A02; genus JAEUIT01. The sequence goes on along the minus strand of JBBQCR010000066.1, from coordinate 6,635 downwards.
TGAGAACGCGCGAGCTGTTCGCGAATGTCTTCGAGACGCACGCTTCCTCCTTGACGCGACCAGAAGACTATGTGAACCACTCGTTGTATTTCGAAGCCCGGACCTTTCTGCATGGGCTTCTGGTCGTCGAGGACAAGCTGAGCATGGCGCATTCGCTCGAGGCGAGGGTGCCTTTCCTCGACAACGACCTGGTCGATTTCGCGATGCGCCTGCCGGTACGGATGAAGCTGGGCAATCTCCAGGAGATCGTTCGACTCAATGAGAACGAGACCGGCCCGAAGACCGACACCTACTTCGAGAGAACTCACGACGGGAAGCGGCTCTTGCGGCAGGTGATGGAGCGCTACGTTCCGCGCGAGGTGTCGGAGCGGCCGAAGCAGGGGTTCTCCGCTCCCGACGCCAGCTGGTTTCGCGGGGAAAGCATCGAATTCGTTCGTCGGACGCTCGGAGATCGCCGAGCACGGCTGTACGACGTGCTCGACTACGAGGCAACCCAGGTTCTCCTCAGTGAGCACATGAATGGCAGCCAGAACAGACGGTTGCTCGTCTGGTCACTGCTGTACCTGGAGACCTTCATGAAGACATTCATCGACGGCGCTCGATGATGCGGGAGGCCTCCGCATGAAGGTGGACGAGCGTACGGGCGGGATGAACATGGGTCGCGCCAAGCACCTCATCGAGCGCGCCGTGCGGACGTTCGCGCTGGATCTGAGCGGGAACGTGGTTCTGACGGAAGCGGCGACCGGATGGTTCGCGCTCACCCCCCTGATTGCCGCGATCGGTGGCGCCGAGCGCGTCTACGCTATTACGCGTGACTCGTCCTACGGTACTGCCCATGACGTGCGTGAGCGTACGCTCCGTCTGGCCGATGTCTTCGGCGTAGCGGGGAAGATCGAGATTCTCGAGTCGCGTGAAGATGAGCGATTGGCGACGGCGAACATCATCACGAATCTCGGCTTCGTGCGTCCGCTGCACGCGCCGATGCTCCGGCGCCTCCACCCGTCCGCCGTCATCCCGCTGATGTGGGAGCCGTGGGAGTGGCGAGCAGAGGACCTGGACCTGCGAGAATGCCGCGAGCTCGGCATCCCGGTGCTTGGCACTGACGAGGATCACGCCAGTCTGCGCATCTTCCAGTACATCGGGCCGCTGGCGGCGAAGCTCACTTTCGAGGCTGACGTCGAGATCTTTCGCTCCAGAATTCTGGTGGTCGGTGGCGGTCGGTTCGCAACGGAGGTGGTGGCCTGTCTTCGTACCCTCGGCGCGGAGACCATGCAACATGCGCCAAGACGAGACGACTCGCGCCGGTCCGCCGCCGTCGACGAATTCCTGAGCGACGCAGATGCGCTGGTCGTGGTCGAGCACCACGAGCGCAGCCTGATGATCGGGCCCGGAGGCCGGATCGACACGGCGTGGCTCGCGACGCTCAACCCTGACATCGTCCTTGTCCACATTTGCGGTGCCGTCGACGGCATGGAGGTGCGCGCTTTGGGGATTCGTCATCATCCGGCCATGCTCGCTCCCGCTGGTTACATGTCGGCCAGTACCGCGTACCTAGGACCCAGGCCGCTGATCGATTTGCATACCGCCGGTCTCAAGGTCGGACAGGTCATGGCGGAGATGCGAAGGATGGGACTGCGTGGGATGGATGCGGAGCGCGCGACGGCCGCTGCGTGCCCGCTCGCGCAAATGTTCGAGGATGCGCGTATCCCCGCTGGCCACGCGACATGACCTTGACGCTCGCGCGCTATCGCGTCGATCAGATGGAGACCTGGGACCGCTTCGTTGAGGACGCGAACGGCGGGACGATATTCCATCGGCAGGACTTTCTGGCCTATCACGGCGCGCGCTTCGCGGACAGCGAGCATCACCTGATGTGGCTCGAGGGTGGCACGGTGCGCGCGGTGATGCCGATGGCGCTCGTCGATCGGGATGGCGTACTGATCGCGCGCTCGCCCTACGGAGCGAGCTACGGAGGCATCATCGCCGGTGCCGAGTTCGATCTAGAGAGCACTGAAGCGGCTGTTGGTCTTCTCGTGGAGTATCTGCGAGATCACAAGGCTGAGCGACTGGAAGTCACCTTTCCGCCGGGCATCTATTACAACCGCGCAACTGACTATTTCCCCTTCTTCCTGTTGAAGAGGGGTGGGCAGGTCGTCAACTCCGATCTGACGGCATTCATTCCACTATCCGAATGCACCTCGACCGGATATACCCGCGCGTGCAGGAAGGCCATGCGGAAGGGGGTGAGCGATGGCATTGCGGTGCGTCAAAGCGATGACGTCGACGCCTTCTATGAGATTCTCCTGAAGAATAGAGGAAAGTTCGGAGCGACACCGACCCATTCCCGCTCAGAGGTGGCTTGGCTGCTGGCGCACCACCCTGACCGCGTGGCGCTGTTCCTGGCATATCTGGAGGACGAGCCCGTCGCCGGCACACTGGTCTTCAAGTGCAATGACCGGGTCCTGCTCGATTTCTACTGGGCGCACCTGGAAGAATTTCAATCGCATCGTCCGGTTAACGTGCTCGTCCACGAGGTCGCCGAGTGGGGGCGTGGTCACGGACTGCGATACTTCGACTTCGGAACGCAGACGTCGCAGATGGTTCCAAACTACGGAGGATCGCGTTTCAAGGAGTCCTTCGGTTCGACCGGAGTCTTCCGTCACACGCTCGGGCTCGACGTGTGAGCCCGCCTGAGCGCTCGAGCGCGGCGAAGACAGCGGGGTCCTCTTCATGGACGATCCCGGAATGGTGGGCAGACGTGCTCGCCTGCCAAAAATGCGAGGGAATCGTCTTCGCTGATGGCTTGATCGTCAGGTGCGGACACTGCGGAGAGGTGGGGTCTTGGCGAGATGGAATATTCGTCACCCAGCCGGAACGGAGCGATGCGGCGATCGCCTGGTATTCCGCGATGGGCGGAACGCATCTGCATGACCGCGCGGAGGTGCCGTTCACCACCAGCTCGCTCGATTCGTGTGTGTATCGCAGCTATCTGGATCAACTTCGGCAAGCCATTCCGGCCAAGGCCCTCATAGCCGACATCGGGGCCGGCGACGGTCGCAACACCCAACCCTGGCTGGAGTGGGGATACGAGCGCGTGATTGCGGTCGATGCCGTTCGCGTCTCGCTCGAGCGACTTCGAGATCGCATTGCGCAACAGAAACCGGACCTCGCTGGGAATCTCCTACTCGTTCAGAGCGACATACGGCGCCTCCCGCTCAGGCGCGCGTCCGTGGGTCTCGCACTCGCGATCGAGGCGCTGTACTACCTCAATGACGATTACGAGGTCGGACTGGCGGAAACCAGGCGGATCGTCACTCCGGGCGGAACGATCATGTTGTCGGAGCGCGCGTGGGAAGGAGCGTTCATTTCGACGCTGCTCGAGCGAGGGTTGGGGGAGATGTTGACGCTGCGGCGTGCACGAGACGCGCATGACGGATTCGGCGGGCAGATCGTACGATCGAGAACCTTCACGGAGGAGGAGTTGCTGGAGGTCGTGGGGCGAGCCGGGCTGGAAATTCATCGCCGGGCAGGAATCTCCGTGCTCTCCATCGTGCTGGGATATCTCCGTCACAAGGAACAGCTTGCTGAAGACGCGAGCGAACATTTTGCGGATACGTGCGAGACGCTCCGCGAGCTCGGGGAGAGGGGACAGATGCGTCGTGCTCACGTGATCGTGGCCGGAGTCCCGGACCGATAGCCGCAGCCGTGTCTGCCATCACACAGTTGTATCACCTCGGCGGCACGGAACGAGACCGTGACGCTCCACAGTCTCACACGAACGGAGCATCGTGAAACGCGATCTAACTACCGGCGACGGTCTTGCGAAGAATCCTTCGGAAACCCAGGCCATCGAGCGCTTGTGCGAGCTATTGAAGGCCAGCCCAGTGCCAGACGATCAGCTGCTGCAGAATCTCCCGCTCTATCTGCATCGTCGCGTGCTCTCGAGAATGCTGGTGATGAACGCCCTCTATCAGCAGATAGTCGAGGTGCATGGGGTAATCATGGAGTTCGGGGTGCGGTGGGGGCGAAACATGGCGCTCCTCGAGGCACTTCGCGGCGTGTATGAGCCATATAACCACACGCGACGCATCATCGGTTTCGATACTTTCGAAGGCTTCCCGTCGGTGGATGCCAAGGACGGCGATAGTGCGCTCGCGGTGAAGGGCAGCTATGCGGTCACGGAGAAGCATGAAGAGTATCTCGAGGAGATTCTCTCGTGTCACGAACGCATCAATCCCCTGCCGGACATCGTGAAGCACGAACTGATCAAGGGTGACGCTATCGTCGAGTCCGGACGTTACTTCGAACGGTATCCCGAGACGATTGTCGCATTGGCCTACTTCGATTTTGATATCTACGCGCCCACCAAGGCATGCCTCGAGGCGATCCGTCCACACGTGACGAAGGGGACAGTCATCGCGTTTGACGAGCTGATGGCCAGGGACTTTCCTGGAGAGACAGTGGCCCTGAAGGAGGTCTTCGGAACATCGGCATTCGAGCTCAAGCGTCTCCCGTTTGGTGGCGCGGTCTCGTACGCCGTAGTTAGGTAGTCATCGACGTGGCGTGCCGTGTCCGATACATGCAACACAGGAAACCGTCGAGTGCAGACACCGAGCAGTAACTGATGCGCGTCAATTTTGTTGGAAACGTGTGCAACACCAACTACGTCAACGCCAAGTTCCTGCGCGCGCGGGGTGTGGATGCACGGCTCTTCTATCGGAACGATGGCGACAGCCAGGAGCAGCCAAGCGCGGAGGATCCGCATCTGCGCGACGAGTTGCCCGCCTGGTGCCAGCCATACACGGAGGCCGACGTCGGGCAAGGTTGGTCCCCCTCCTCAGAGCTCATCACGCGACTCGCTGACTGCGACCTGCTTCATGTACAGGGCTGCGGAGTGATTCTCGCGCACGCGACCGGACGGCCATTTGTCTGGCACCCGCACGGTGGCGATGTGTACGGAATGCCCTTTCATGACTATTGGTGGTCTCAGCGTCCAGGCGATCCGGACATGCTGACGCCCGCGCCGCTCATGCGGCGAGCGATAGCGCAGGCCAGTGCGATCATCATCGAATTGTGGAGCCACTGCTGGAGTCAGGGAATTCGTCTGTTAGAGCACACCGGCGTCTGGGATCGCATCGAGAGCGATATTCCACTGATCATCGATGTCGACAAGTTCAGTCCCGGGCCATCGCGCTCCCTTGAAGAGCTGCTCGGGTCCGTACCTGCGGGTCATTCGCATGGAGATCTCGTACTCTTTCATCCAACGCGACAGTTCCTCACCCCAACAGCCCCCGTCTACTACGGAAACGATCTTCTCTATCGTGCTTTGGCGAACCTGAAGCGTAGGGGACTGCGCTTCACGCTCGTGGTCATCGAGAAGGGAAATGCCGACGAGGCTGCGGCAAAGCAACTGATTCGCCAGCTCGAAATCGAAGATCGCATTGCCTGGATTCCTGCTATGCCACGCCACCGTCTGGTGGACTGGTATCGTTCGGCTGATATGACCATCACGGAGTTGTTCGACGGTTTCGGGTCGGCGGGTACGGAGGCGATGGCCTGTGGTGCGCCGTTGTTGTGCAATTTCCTGACGGAGTCGTCCGATCCACTGTTCTGGAAGCCGAGGATTTCTCCTCCTCTCATCAACGTGAAGACGGTTGAGGATATCGAGCAGGCGATCGAACGATTCAACGACGATCGCGAGGAGCTCAAGCGTATCGGAGCAAGGTGCCGAACGTGGATCGAGGAGCACCGCGCCGGGGATGTCGTCAGCGCGCAACTGCTCAGTCTATACGAGAGAGTCTTGTCTGCTCAGCCGTCGCGCAACCGGGTCGAGACGCCCTGGAAGGGTGCGCCCGTGAGCGCCGATGCTGCAGGGATACTTGGATCGGCGATCTCACTGCTGGATGAGGTCGATCGCGTGGAACCCGAGGCGATCGAGCAGTCCTTGCTTGCAGTTACCAGAGAGCTCGTGGCAGAGCGCCAGAGAAATCTGCACTCGCGACACAGCATCAAGCTGCTACTGCAGCGACTCCGCGAGGAGGGGTCTCGCCGAACGCGGATGCCGCGATCTCTCGCGGCCGTCGCCAAGCGCCTCGGCTTCCGTTGAGATCGTGATGTTGGGGCAGGTCTATGTCTGAGGCTGTGGCGACGAAGGCCCGCAATCTGACCGACGGCTTGACGGCTCACCCAGTCGCGCATGATGGAGGGGTGCATCCCGCCGGTTCCTATCGACCGGACATCGATGGGCTGCGCGCCGTCGCGGTGATGTCAGTCCTGCTGTTTCACGTGAATAAGGCTTGGCTGCCGGGCGGTTTCATTGGCGTCGATGTCTTCTTCGTCATCTCCGGCTTCCTCATCTCACGAATCATTCTCTCCGACCTCGCAGACGGATCGTTCACGATCTGGGGCTTCTACAAGAAGCGCATTCGGCGAATCTTTCCAGCTCTTATCGTCGTGCTCCTTGCCACGGCCGCCATGGGTTGGTGGAGCATGCTGTCCGACGAGTTTCGCCAGCTCGGGAAGCATATTGCCGCGGGCGGCGGGTTCGTGTCCAACATTGTTCTCTGGCGGGAAGCGAACTACTTCGACGTTTCCGGCAGGCTGAAGCCCCTGCTCCACCTGTGGTCGCTGGGCAT
>JBBQCR010000065.1:0-12070 GCA_038318935.1 Phycisphaerales bacterium | reverse complement strand
CCGCGACGTCGGGAGCGCTGAGTCCGCGCGCGATGACCTTCGCGCGAATCCGCTCAGGATCAATGCCTCTGCCATCATCCTTCACAGTGACGACGAGCTGTCCCGCATGATGCCGAGCCTCGAGTCCGATGACAGCAGTTGCCTCCTTGCCAGCCGCGCCGCGCTCCTCCGGCATCTCGATCGCATGGTCGATCGCGTTGCGGAGCATGTGATTCAGCGGGGCGTCGAGCTTGGCAAGAATGTCACGATCGACCGGGACCGCGGCGCCCGAGAGTTCGAAGCGTGCGGATTTTCCAAGTTCCTTCGCAAGATCACGGACCATGCGCGGAAAGCCAGTCGCGACATCGCCGAACGGGCGCATGCGGCTGCCGAGCGTCGCATGGTAGAGCGAGGTCGATACCTCTTCGACGCGTCGAGCGAGTTCGTCTGCGGCGGCAAGCTGCTTGACGACGCCGGTCACTGCTCGTGATGCCCTTTCACGGGCGGCCGTCAAACGCGGCCGTTGGCCGACTTCCTCCTCGAGCCGCTCGAGCGTTTCCTCAAGGTCGAGCAACTGACCCTTGATCGACTGCATGGGACTGCGATTCGCTTCGATGCGACGGCTTTCGATGGTCATCTCGCCGGCCAGGCGCATCATCCGGTCGATGGAATCGGCGCTCAGGCGAACCGTCTTTGACTCTGGCGTCGCCGATGCGTGTGCCGGTGCCGACGGCTTGGCCGTCATAGTTGTAGGGCCCAGAGCAACAGGCGCATCGGCCACCGTTTTCGCAACGACGGCCGCTGGAACCACGCGCGGTAGTGCGGCTGGTGGCGGGGCATGCAGTCGCGCCACAAGCGCATCGATCGCTGGTTCGTTCTCCGCCGTCCACGCCGCAAGATCGCCTTCGTTGATGGTCGCCAACTTGGCGAGGATGTCGGTGCCCGCAAGCAACTGGTCGACGCGCGGCGTTTCGAGACGTTCGCGTCCCTTCTGCGCTGCGACAAGTACATCCTCCATCGCGTGGGCCAGCGTCACCGCAATATCGAGGCCGATGATCCGCGCCGCACCTTTGATCGAGTGTGCCCCGCGCATCAGCGGCTCGAGCGCCGCGAGGTCGTCCGGATGCGACTCGATCGCCAGCAAGCCTTCGTTCAAAGTGCCACAGTGCGTCTCCGCTTCGCCGCGGAACAGCTCAAACATCGAGAAGCCGCCCATGTCGAAGCCGCTCATGCGAAGCACCGCTCCAATCCCCGTGTGAGCTTGCTCGAATCGAGTCGCGCGGCCAGTGTGCCATCGTCGAGCCGTATCAGCGCGTCGGTCACGCCGTCGAGCGCTCGCGATACGGTCGGAGGCGGGGCGAGAAACGTCGATCCATCGAATCGGACGATTCCGTCCACTCGATCCACCGCGACGACCCATGGACGGTCGCGCTCACCAAGAACCACCATGCGCCGCTGCGACGGATCGAGACGATGTCCCTCGGCGAGGCCCAACAGTCGATCCAAGCGGGCGACCGGGAGCAGTTCTCCGTTGACATTCGCGATGCCTTGCAGCACGTCGCCCGATCGGTGCGGAACGTGATGAACGATGCGCATCGTCATGACCCGCCGCGCAAACGCCACGTCGAGGGCCAGTCGCTCGTCGCCAAGCATGACCAGGAGAAGCGACGTTGACAGCCGATCGCGCTGATCGGGAAGCGCCGCCACCATCCGGGTGTTTTCGGCCAAGTCCTCCGAGGGAATCGGCCGGCTGAGCAGTGTCCGCAACCGCTCTCCCACGTCAGGCTTCCCGTCGTCGGACATCGATCCGGCAGGGTCTTCCTGTCGCAGCGTCACGTGGCTGTCTCCCATGGGAGTGCGATCGGTCATCTCGCGACTCCTCCCGCAAAGGTATCGCGACGCTCGATCGGCAGGCAGTTCCGTGCGATCATCTCCGCTATGACCCCCCAGTCCCCATCTTCGGCCTCGACAGTCGCGCACGCCTCCGGCGCCCGGCCACCGATCTGGAAATCCAAACTGGTTCTTCTGTCGCTGCTGCTCACGACGATCGGCGCTGGACTCTGGGTCCGCGCGGCGATGAATGCGCCCCCCGTTCCTGCGGCCGGCGGTTCGTCGATGGTCGGAAGTCTGACCGACGGAGGGCGGAGTGCGACCGGCGTCACGACCGGAACAAGCGGCGGCTCGAGTGTGCCGCCAGCACCGCTGCCCTTCCGATTGGGCGTCAGCTTCATGGCCGGCTTCTTCGTCGCGTGGCTGTTGAAGAAGTTCCTCAAGATGACGCTCCTCCTTGGAGGAGCGATCGCGCTCGTGATCGCGGCGCTCAAGGGCAGCGGCGTCATCACGCTGGATTGGGCCAGCGTCGAGCACACCGTCGAGCACGGAATGACCGAGGCCCAAGAGCATGCGACGGCAGCGAAGGACTGGATCGTGGCGTATCTCCCGTCCGGCGCGTCAACGGCGATCGGCATGTTCGTCGGCATCCGACGGGCATGAGCGGTGAGGTTCATGATGGACTCACGTCGCGCCTTCGTCGCCAAGATGGCGTTCAATCGCCCGGGCCCGATAGCGATCGGCGAGTGCGCGTCGCCCCGTGCGCTCCGCGATCTCCGCCAGGCGCACCAACGCCAGCTCGCGATGAGGATCGAGATAGATCGCCCTCCGCAGCGACTCTTCGGCCGGACCGATCGCACCGCGCTGCAATTGCACCTCACCGAGAAGGACGTGTCCTTCCACCGAGTCGGGAGTGCGGAGAAGCAGCGACTTGATTGCCCGTTCAGCGTCCGCTTCCCGCCGATTGGCGATGAGTGCACGGCACTCCTCGAATGTGCCGACGGCTGGCGCGCGTGCATCGCCCTTCGCAGCAACGCGCGTCGCCGTGGCGGGACGACGATCGCTGCCTGAGGTCTTTGGCCCAGATGTAGTAGATGCTGCAGTGGGTGCTGCAGGAGTCCGAGCTGCCGCGGCCTTGCTGAACGCAAACGCCCCCGCCTCGCCGAAGGGTCGCAACCGCTCGATCACCTCCGGTCCCGCATCGGCGTGTCCGAGCACAAGCACTCCGTCGTGCGCGAGCCAATCTGTGAATCGCTGCGCCAAGCGCGAGCGGCCCTCGCGATCAAGATAGATGAAGACGTTGCGACAGAAGATCGCGTCGTACTGCAGCACGGGCGGAGCCCAGAAGAAGAGATCCGCGAGCTCGGCGCGAATCATGCTGGTCGCGTCTTGCTTGGCGTTCACCTCACCGTCGCGCACGACGAACCAAGACTGTGCCCACGTCGGCAGCGGATCACGAGCGGACATGCCGCGAAATCGTCCAAGCTTCGTCGCCGCGATCGCCTCGGGATTCACGTCGACCGCATCGATCGCGCAGCGCTCTGCGCCGAATCCGACGGAGAGTGCCGCGACCGCCAAGGAGACCGGCTCGGCACCTGTGGCGCAGCCGGCGCTCAGGATCCTCACGTCGGTGCGCCCGCTTGCGAGAAGTGAACCCAGACGCTTGCGGAGCAACTCGAACGACGGCAGGCCTCGAAAGAGCCAAGTCTCGGGAACCGACACCATCGAGCGGGCGTTGGCTGCTTCGATCGAATCCGTCGAGAGAAGCTCCGCGTACTGGGCGTCACCTTCGTCAGGCGCGGCGGCGAGCTTCAGTTCGCGACAGCGTGCCGCCAATTGTTCGGCGAAGGACGGACTCTCGAGTAGCGCCGGCTCCAGTCGCGCGTTCTCCCGCAACCACAGGCGCGTCTCGGAGAAACGGCTCATTCGCAGACGACCGTTGAGGCGTCGGGGAACAACTGTCGGCGATCGCCTGCACTGAGCAGTCGCTCGGGATGGAGAAGCTGCACCGTCGTGCCTGCATGAGCCGCGACCGGCCCGAAGGGAGAATCGAGAGCGCAGGCGAAACCGGCGTGAGCTCCTTCGGTCTCCCAGTCGATCGTCTCCAGACCGAGCGTCGATTCGATGAGCAGCCCGCCGAGTCCCGCGTCCTCCCGCTCCGGTACCAATCGAACCAGCATGACCCGCGAACCCAGACGCGGTGTCACGGCAGGCCCGCCCAATCGCAGCGAGAGATCGATCAGTGGCATCAGCATGCGTCGCCGTTCGAAGAGACCCATGGCCCACGCCGGTCCGCCCACGACCGGACGGCACGACACGACGGGCAACAGTTCGACGATCGCACCGCAGGCGATCGCCCAACGACGGTCGCCCTCCGGAAGTCGAATCTCAAAGACGATCGCACGCATCCGTCGCCTCCGCGCTCAATCGCGCAGCCTGATCACCGCGACGGCGGACTTCAGTCCGGTGATCGCCGTCTGGAGGTCGCTCGCAGCCCGTCCGAATTCCGACGCCGTCTGCAACGTCTGCTGGGCGCCGACGGAGAGCGTACGCATCGCTTCGTTGATCTGCGTCGCTCCGGTCGCCTGTGTCCGCATGCCTTCAACCACCTGTCCGAAACGGACGGTGTCCTCCTCGACGTGACTGATGATGCCATTGAGGCGTTCACCGACACGGTCGACGTCGTCCTGCACCGTGTGGAGCGACGCCCCGAACCGATCCATTTCCATGACACCCGAAGCGACTGCTGTCTGCATCTGCCGGATCATGCGTTCGATGTCGACGGTGGCCGACGCCGTTTGGTCGGCGAGCCTGCGGATCTCACGGGCCACCACCAGGAAGCCGACGCCGAACTCGCCCGCGCGTTCCGCCTCGATCGCCGCGTTGACCGACAGGAGATTGGTTTGGTCGGCGACCTTCGTGATGGTACCGACGATCGAGTTGATGCCCTGAGCCTTCTCGTTGATTGCCCCCAACCGCGAGGCGACTGAGCGTGCGGCCTCGTCAAGCTGCTTCATCGAACCCTGCATGGATTCCAGACCTTCGCGGCTGTCATGGGCCATCTGTCCAGCACCGACGGCACTCTCGGAAACCACCTGCATGGTCTTGAGCAGTTCCGTCCCGGTCGAAGCGATCTCGTGCGTCGCCGCCGCCACCTCGTTGGTCGAGGCTCCGAGACCGGCGATCGTCGACTCCTGCTGGCGACTAGTCGCCGAAAGTTCGGTGGACGTCGAGTTGATCTGGATGCTGGCATGCCGCACTTGACCGACGATGCGGTTGAGGTTTTCCGCCATCTCGCGAAAGGCGTCGAGCAGCAGACCGGCCTCATCGCGAGAGGTGGACACGGGAATCGCGCGCGACAGGTCTCCCTTGGCGACGCTGGTCGCCGCATCCACGAGGAGGTTCATCTGCTTGCCGACTCGATGAGCGAGCGCCGTCAAGATCAGTCCGACCAGGGTGACGCCCAAGAGCGCGATCACGATGTTCCAGATCGTCGTGCGCCACAACTCGGCCAGGAGCACGTCCGTCTGGATTCGAACCATCAACGTCCAGTCTCCGTTGGCGATTTGGGTCACTCCGTAGTAACACTCGGTGCCAAGCACCGGATCGGTCTCAAGCAGTACCTTCACTTCGTCTTTTCCGTCGACGCGCGTGAGCATCAGACGACGCAGCGGACTGTCGACCACCGCGGTCGTCTTGAGTTGCTGATCCTCGTTGAGGTCGGCGTCGGTGGTTGCGGCGATGTACGCGCCGCGGGTCGCGAGAAACAGATCGCCCTTCACCCGTCGGGCGAACTTCGACAACGACTCGTCAATCGATGCCAAGGAGCGATCGACCCCCGATACGCCGACGAATCGCCCATTGATGATGAGCGGATAGACCTGCTCGATCATCGCCACCGCCTCGTAGACGTACGGCTTGGTGAAGATGACTTCGCTCTTCCCTTCGCGTTCTGCGAGTCGCTTCGGCTCCAGGTAAAAGAGGTAGTTGGGATCCTCCATCCCGATCGTCGGCTCGAGTCGAATCCCCTCGGGTCGTGATGCGTCTCGACGGTAGTAGGGGATGAACCGGCCCTTGGGGTCCATCGCCTCTTTCGGGAGAGTCTGGAGCGCCGCGACGTCGTTGCCGTCGGCATTGGGCTCGTACAGGACATACGCGCCTTGGATGTCAGGATCAGCCTGTGCCAACTTCCGCATCATGGTGAGCGAGTCAGCGCGTCTGCCGAACATACCGCCATCGGTCTGGGCGCGACCCAGCATTTCCGCGAAGACCGCCATCTTCAGGTTCTGAGCGTCGATCTTCCCCGCGGCGATGGTGGTGATGTTCGCCACGTCCGCAAGCGTGCGGGCGCGGAACTCCCTGTAGCTCTGCAAGATCGTGCTACCGACAAGCAATCCGACCAGCGCGACGGTGGGGACCACTCCGAACAGCAACATCTTTCCGGTCAGTCGCTGGTGGAAGGGCAGTCGCGAGTCGGTCATGCGGAGGGTTTGTGCAGGAGGGTGAACAAGAGTCCGCGGCGGACCCGAGGCTGCGCCGCGGAACGCGCTGGGCACTTCGCAGAGGGCTGAGCACCACGACGTCACCGCCGATATCGGACGGATGTGGCTTCGCGGTGCACATCACTGCCCCCGCCACCCCTCGCTGGCGGCCTCCTCCATCTCTACGCACTCGCACAGTCCCCGCGTCTTGCGTACCGGGGGGCGGACACCCCGGCATGGGTCGCACGTATGTCGGAGCTTGCAGCGACGAGTGTCCTCAGAGTGCGTCGATCCCTTCGACCCGACGTGTGGCAGGTTCTGACTGATTGCTGGCAAGCGCCCATGTTCGACTAGGCAGAAGCTGAAAACCGCGTATACTTCGTTCGTGGTCGTCGATCGACGCGACCCCGCCATCCATGCGATGGCGATTCCCGTACCTCTCTGAGTCGGGAGGCTGTCAGACTTCGGTCTCGGCGGCCTCCCGATTTTTCGTTGCCGCTGAGTCTGTGTTCCCCGAGACTCACACCCCACCGCAGCGCAGCCCGCGAGAAGCGATAGACCAGTCGACCGACCGAGCGAGCGGATGCGGAGGCGAGGTTCGAAGACGCTCGCGAATCAGACGCGCGTGTCGCGACGAGCGCGCAATCAGGAAGAGGAAACCGCCGCCCCCTGCCCCGGGCAACGTCCAGGCACTCAGCGAACGCTCGAAGGGCGCGGCCATTGATCGGATCGCTGACGTCGCCGCGGCCGGATCAAGCGTCGTCTTCAATCGCCAATAGGTGGCCAGTTCGGCGGCGAAGGCTTCCATATCTCCATCGCTCAAGGCCCCGCGCATGCGCTCGGCGTTGTCCCTGAGGCGGGCAATGGTGTCGAGCACGCCCGGATCACGCGCGAGATACCGCTCAACGACGCGTTCGAGGATGTCGCGAGCCATGCGACGGAGTCCCGTGAAGCAGAGCACCGCCCGTTCGGTGAGTTCGATTGCAAACTGCGGTGAAATCTCGATGTGCTCGACCAGCGGAACCTGCCGAGCGCCTGGGAGAGTTCTGGCGATCTTGCATCCAGGTTCGATGCCACCGACCTGATCCTGCCAACCACCGCGGGTGGAGATCATTTGTTCCAGGGCGCTCGTGCGATCGATGAGATCCTCGCGCGTCGACACTCGACCGGTGACGCGATCGAGGCACGACAGCACCGTGGCCCCGAGGATGGACGACGTTCCAAGTCCCGAACCCTTCGGCACCGCTGCGAGCATTGAAAGCGAGAGCCCACCACCAAAGTCATGAAGCCATCGCCGAAGCGGCACACGTGGTGAAGGCGGAGCGATGCCTGACAGACGTAGCGCAGCCTTCGCCAGTGCCGTCCAGTCGCGAGGATCACCATGAGTGAAAAGCTCCGAGCTGGTTCGAAAGGTCCGGCTCAATCCAAGATCGACCGAGTGCAACGTGATCACCGGCTCGTCCGCCAACTTGGCGATTGCGTGCACCGGCGGTCGGCCATCGAGATCGATGGCAAGATTGACGACCGCGCCGCCTCGCTCGTGACAGATGGGTGGCGTGTCCGACCAGCCGCCCGCGAGATCGATGCGCGCGGGGGCGCTCGTCCACGCGGTTTCGTCCGTGCGAATCGCTGCGACCGGCGGACGATCTGCGAAGACCACATCGGTCGCCACCGCCTCTCCGACCGATGTCAGCGCTGCACGCAACACCGAACGCGACTTCGACGCCCATCGCTCACGAAGCAATCGCGACGCAACGGCGAGCACGCGAGCTTTGGCGAGCGGTTCGGCTGTCGTCGCCGCATCGATCAAGCGCCGAGCCAGAGCCCGTCGCTTCGAAGGTTCGGTCCGCTGCACAAGCGCCGTGGCACTGAGCAGATCGTCGTTCCGAAAGGCTGCCAGCGGATCGTCGGCAATGGCCCGTTGGGCAATCAGACGTTCGAGGGCCACCAATCGCTCCGGGTTGACGCGGTCCAGAAGCTCCGCGATGGAGGAGCGTTTGCCACGACGCCACGCCGTCGGCGCTGGCGAGCCATCCATCATCCACATCGGAATCGCTGGCTTGGACGTGACCATCCAAAGCGGTGCTTCCCACAGTGTCGCCGCACTCCCGACGATCGAAGGATCGAGCTTTCGTCGTGCGCACCAGCGCGCAAGACGCACACCGCCCAAGCTGCCGCCCGACGCGAAGGCGGTCTTCCCATCGTCGTCCCGATGGAAGAGAACCGTCGCCCATTGCCGACGTCCGATCGGCAGGCACACAACACCCCAGCCCTTGCGAAGTGCGATCTCGCCTACGCCTGGCGGCACGCCAACCACAAGATTGTCGCCGGCGCAGCACAGCGATACATCGACCGATCCGATGGTGACAGCCCGCGCACCGCGCGGCATGCCATTCATGCGATACGAGATCGCGGCGCAACCAAGTTGCCGCACACGGCTGGTCGGAAGCTCCAGCCCAAACTCGCGCGATGTGTGAACGTCATTCAGCAGAAGTGTGAGGCATTCCCGAGTCGTTCCGATATGCAGAAACCCTTTGCCCGCCGAGACCCGCACGTTGAATGGCACGCCTGCGCACGCGCCGCGCAACGCTGCGATCGCGTCAGGCTGCTCCGGATACTTCGCCCGATACGCGGCGCTCGATCGACCTGGCACAAACGCCGCGAGCACATGGTCGTACAGATCGATCGGTCCGCTGGCGCCGCGCGAGGCGAGTGCCAGCAATCCCCGCGACGATACCCGTCGCACGCTTGCGTCGACCCCGAATCCCACGAGGAGCGCCTCGGCCGCTCGCGGATCGAATCGAACGATGCCTGTATCGATGAGCAGTGTGCCGTCGCGCCCGACTGCTCCAGCGCTGCGGGACGCTCGCGCGGTCGGCTTCTGCAGGAACTCGCGCACACGACCGTTGTGATCGGCGACGTACACGCCGTGTCGACTGCCACGCGCCGTCGTTCCGCGCTGCGCGATTCCGACGACACCGGCGCCGCCAAGAGTGATGCCCTCGCGCCCGGCGCCGACCACGGCGTCACCGCTCGCGACGATCACGTCACCTTCGCGACTCGGGGGCAATGCCGCCAGATCGGCCAGCACCAGATCGAAGATGGTTGCGGGACTGCCCGAGGCACGACGTGAAGGCACGGGGGCGAACGCCTTGCCAAGGGCGGCGAACGCGGGCAAACGTCGACTGTCCCCTCCGGAGTGGATGATGAACACCCGCTGGCCGCGCAGCCGTGAAGCGATCGTGGTGCCGGGGAGCCGCTTGACAACGTGCAGCAGCGCGAGCGCGGTCGCTGCACCGCTGCCGACTCGACGACCCCGAGGATCGCTCACCACGCTCCATTGAAGGCCGATCGGGAGATCACCGACTCGCTCGCGTTCCCGCAACAAGGCCTCGTAGACACGACGTTGTGCCGTGCGAGCCGCGGTCACGACCAGATGAATCATCGCCTCGGTCACGGGTCCGATCATACGGAATCATGGCGAGACCCAAAACGCGCGGCCACAAGCCGCTATCCTGCTTCTCCTTCGGAGAGATCCTTCACGTGAAGAGCTTTGCGCAGGCGCTGGACCTGCAAGACGATCCTGACCTCATACTCGCCTACCGCGAGCACCACCGCTTCGTTTGGCCAGAGGTCATCGATGCGCTCCGGGCGATCGGCATACGGCGAATGAAGATTTGGGTCGTCGGAACACGGCTCTTCATGTGGTTCGAAGCACCGGACGACTTCAATCCACGAAACGATTTCCAGACCTACGCCGCGAATTCTCGATGTCGGCAGTGGGACGACTGGATGAGGACGTTTCAGCGAAAGCTCGCCGAGGCGGGACCGCAGGATTGGTGGACGCCGATGGATGAGGTTTTCGACCTCGAATCCCGCTGAGGAAGTTTCGCAAGGACACCGACCCGCTCGTGGCCAAACCCCCCACTATTACTCTCTTCGGCGCCGCTGGCGAAGTCACCGGCTCCTGCACCCTGATCGAAACCCAGCACAGCCGCGTCGTCGTCGACTTCGGCATGATCCAAGGGAACGAAGAGGAGGAACTGAGAAACCGGACTCCACCGCCGCTCGACTGGGCTCGGGTGAACGCTGTCGTCGTGACCCATGGTCACATCGATCACTGTGGACGTCTGCCGATGCTGGCGACACTGGGTTTCTCCGGCCTCATCTGGGCCAGCGAAGCGACAGCGGAGCTTCTGCCTCGCATTCTCCGCAGCTCGGCGAGTCTTCAGCAGGTGCGACGACACGAGTGGCGCACGAATGGTTCGCCGATTGCGAGGCCGATCTTCGAGGGCGATCCACTCCATCTTCCGAAGCCCGAACTGACCGAACCACCGGTTCTCTTCGTCAACAGTCATGTATCGACGACGATGTCCATGGTCCGGGCGCTCCGTTGGCGAACCCCGCAGCAGATTGCGCCGGACATCTCACTTCGGCTCCTCAACGCCGGGCATGTTCTCGGTGCCGCGAGCGTCGAACTCACCTGCGGCTACGGCATGGACGAATGCGTCGTCGTTTGCTCCGGCGACCTTGGCCCGCAACACAACGAGTTGCACGAGCCACCAGCATCACCGCCGCGCGCCGACATCGTGGTGATCGAATCGACCAACGGTGTGACTCCGCACGGCACGCGCCCCGATCCGGAGCAGCAGCTTGCGGCGATCCTCGCGGAAGCGGGCCCTCGAGGCGAACGCGTTCTTATCCCGACCTTCGCGGTCGGAAGGGCTCAGCAGATCGTGCTTCGACTGGCCCGCCTGTCGAAGCGCGACGCGCTTGGCGGACTCAACATCTATCTCGACTCGGCGATGGCGGTGCGCATCAGCGACAAGTTCCGAGATCATCTCGAACATCTCGCGCCAGCGGTACGCGAGGCCTTCGAGGCCGGCGGCGAGCCAATGGAGTGTCGCGAGATGCATCGACTCACGACCCGCACGCAATCGCTCGCCTTGCGCGATCTTCGTCGCGGCGGCATCATTCTTGCCGGCGCTGGCTTCTGCAACGCAGGACCGATCCTGCATCACTTTGCGGCGGGTCTTCATCGCGAGGACTGTCGGGTTGTGCTGGCCGGGTATCACCCCGCGGGATCGCTCGGCGATGGACTGCGGCGTGGCGCCAAGCTGGTCGAGATCAACGGTGAGATCATCGAAGTGAAGGCGACCATCAGCGACGTCGAAGGGCTCAGCGGTCACGGTGGGCGCGAAGATCTGGTCGCGTGGCTGTCGGGCATCGAACAGAAGCCGTCCAAGGTTCTCCTCAACCATGGAACAGAAACCGCTCGCATTGCCCTGTCAGCGGCCATCCACGCGGAAACCGGTTTGGAGTGCGTTCGCAGCCTTACGGGCGAACACGTCACCGCGTAATCGTTCTCCGAGGACGCCGCGACGACGCCATAATGCGGCATGGTTTTCGCGATCTCCGTTCTGATTGTCCTTCTCGCCATCAACGCCATCTTCGCGATGTCCGAGTTGGCATTGATGACCTCGCGACCATCGCGGCTCCAGAAGACGGCATCGCGCGGCAATGCGGGAGCAGCGACAGCCCTGGCGCTGGCGCGTGAGCCCACGCGATTCCTCTCGACCGTGCAGGTCGGTATCACGCTCATCGGCATCCTCGCCGGCGCCTTCGGTGAGAAGGCCCTGTCCGCACCGATTCGAGAGACCATCGCCCAGTTTCCACTTCTGGCTTCTCGCGCAGAAGCGATCTCGCTGGTTCTGGTCGTCTTGATCATCACCTACTTCTCGTTGGTGTTCGGCGAACTCGTTCCCAAGCGGATCGCTCTC
>JBBQCR010000064.1:0-12130 GCA_038318935.1 Phycisphaerales bacterium | reverse complement strand
AGCGGAGGCCGTCGGCGGCACCTGTGAAGCGGATGGCGTGATGGGCTGGTTGTCCATATCGAAGTCACTCCCGAACACCCGTGCTACGAATCTGCATCGGGCGGCTGGAATGCTCCATCGAGCGTGAGCCCGCAATACCGGGGGATCCTGCCATCGATCCGGAGGTGGAAAGGGATCACACCGTCTATGCGGGTCCGGAAACGACTTTGCCCCGCGAAGAGTCACCGGGAGAGGAAGGTGACTTCGGCGGCGGTCGATCACCGAGGCAACACGCTTCTCCCTCGAGTGACCCATCCCATGCTGCCCGACAAGAAACTCGGCTCGAAAAATTCCGCGAACTCGGCATGGATGCTGCCGCCCGAACGGCGACCGGTGGCGCCGCGAACTGTAGTCAGTGGCGAGATACTCATCGCCTGGCCCCACGCCTCAGAAGCGCCGCTGCGGTACGCAATCCTCGACGTCAGCGAAGGCGGCGTGCGTATCCAATCACTGCTTCCGCTTCGTGAAGGAATGACCGGACTCGCGATTTCACTTCTGCCCGAGGGCAAAGCGCTCAATCGAAAGTTCCAGTTGATGTGGTGTCGGCGCTCGAGCAGCTCCGCGAACCTTTACGAGGCGGGCTTGCGTTTCAACGATTGAGGCGCTTCCGGTGGCAGCGCAAAGTCGATGCGCACTCCCGCTGCGGGCGGATTGAACTCGATCATCCGGACTGTCGCCGAATATCCGAGTACTCGCGCTTCCTCTGTCGCGTCGATGCTCCAAAGCTCGGTCGCCACGCCGCTGCGAATGAGTCGATCCACTGCAGGATCGAGCCAAGGATCGGCCACGAAGACGCGCACGCGCTTCCCTTGGGCGACCAACCCGCACACAGTCTCGGTGCGGTTGTCGCATGGCGGGAGTTCTCCGCTCAAAATGGCGAAGTGCGGCAACTGGGGAGAGACAATGACCAGAGGCCCTGGACTTGGCTCTGTCTCCAGTCGCGTCAGGATTTTCGCGAATCGGTCCGTCGTCGCGCGCGTCAGCACCGTTCCTTGAAAATTGAGCGTGCTGCAAATCGCAATGACGATCGTTGCAGCCAGTGGCGGCAGCCAGAACAACCGTCGGACGGGTGAGTACGGGTCGCACAGCATCCACCACGCAGCAACCAGCGCCGCGGGTGCATATGCCGGCGCGATGTAGTCCGCACGCTTTCCGCTCGACAGTGAGAAGAGCGCGATCAGTAGCACTGTCCAGAGACAGCCTGCGAGAAGCGTTCTGCCATGATCGACGCGACGCCAGCGGGGCAGCGGATCGCCGGCACGCGACAGCAGTGCCAGCGCGCCCAGTATCGCCGCGACCGACCACGGCACAAATCGGACAAGGAAATACAGGGGCATTGTCGCGACACCGAGCAGGATGCCCTGAAAGCCACGATGTCCGCCTTCAGGTCCGTTCCCGCTGATGCGCCCGATGACTTCTGCGTAGATGAGCGTGTCCTGCACGTGCTGTGGTTGGAGGAAGTACGCCAAGACGTACCACGCAACGCCAAGGATCAGCGATCCGATGATGCCCGGAATGGGCGCAAGTCGCTGCAGCGGACGCAACGAACGATGGAAACAGAATGTGGCGACGATCGCATACGTCGGCAGGACCACCGCCACGGGTCCCTTCGTCCATGCCGCGAGCGCCACACAGATCCAGAACGCAACGACGCGACGCCAGGTGTGATTCGCGTGCGCATCTTCCCGGATGATCACCGTCGTCGCGCAGTGCCAGCCGAGGAGGAGAATCAAACACAGCAGCATGTCCGGCCTCGCGAGATAGCCGAGCTTGAAGATCGGATAGCAGGCGAGCCACATCAACGCCGCGAGCCAACCGAGCGACCGCCGCCAGGCTTCGCCCCAGCGCACAAGGAGCGCGACGATGGCGCACATGGCGAGCATGCTCGGAAGCTTGTGGGCGATTTCGCTTCCGCGCCCGAATAGCGCGACCGCTGGAGCTGCCAGCCAGTTGTAGAGCGGCGGCTTCGTCGCGAACTGCCCTTCCGCGTCCCTCGCCAGAATCCACGCGTCGCCCCCGCGCGTCAGCATGTCCACCGTGTAGGCGGCGGTGCGTGGCTGCGTCTGATCCCACAGGTCGGACGGTCCCGCGATCCGCGCGACGAGGATCGCGATCAGTATCACGATGGTGCTCACGCCGAAAACGCGAGCAAGCGAGGCGTCGGAACGAGTCGCGGGGAGCATGGTGACGCAGGACGGCGTTGGGCGGAAAGCAAGCGAGCTTTGGAGTCGAAGAACTCGGAAGGGTGGGAGCGTACTTCGAATCGCAAAGAAGCTGGCTCGATAACATCGGTTGATTCACGAGGGATCGCGGGCTCTGCACCGCGTCGCTACCGGTGATCGTGGCGAAGGGTCCCTCAACTCCGGTAGCATGCCGTCTCTCGCGGCGGTGATCGAAACGAGGTCAACCGATTCCCGCGACGGCCACTTCACTCCGCATGGATCAAGCCGTCCAACTCTCGATCGTGACCCCGATGCACAACGAGGAGTTGTGCGCCCGCGAGTTCGTGCGACGGGTGGACCTCGTTCTGGAAGTCCTCGGACGCACTGCCGAGATCGTCGTCGTGAGCGACGGCTCGACCGATGGTACGGAAGCGTTGCTGCGACAGTTGTCGATCGAGTACCCGCGGCTTCGGTGCGTCTTCCTTTCGCGCAACATGGGTCAGGGAAGTGCGCTGTGCGCAGGCATCGAACACTCGCGAGGCGACTTTGTGATCGTGATGGACGCGGATCTTCAGAACCTGCCCGAGGACATTCCCCTCCTCGTGCAGGAGATGGACAAGGGGTTCGCCTTGGTGTCGGGCACCCGACAGACGCGGGTCGAATCGCTGGTTCTGCGCCGCGTGCCGAGCATCATCGCGAACTGGCTGCTGCGACGCGTCACCGGCTGCACCGTTCGAGACATGGGTGGCTTCAAGTGCATTCGCGGCGACATCGCACGTTCTCTTCGTTTGCGGTCCGGCCAGCATCGACTGCTGCCGGCGCTGGTGCATCTCCGCGGTGGCCAAATCGGTGAAGTCCTGGTGCGACAGGCTCCGCGTTTTGCGGGGAAGACTCACTATGGATTGTCGCGCAGTTTCGATGTCCTCTTCGACATTCTGATGCTCTCCTTCCAAGCGAGCTTCAAGGCCCGACCGCTGTACCTTTTCGGGCGCATTGGCCTCCTGCTCATCGCTATCGACTGTCTCATCATGCCGTGGCTTCTGTATGAGAAGTTCGTGCACGGTGTCAACATGGGCACGCGTCCGCCGTTTCTCATTGCGATCATGTTCTTCCTGGCAGCGCTGTTCATCTTCATTGCGGGCTTCATTCTCGAACTGCTCTCCGACACGTTGAACACCGTAGGTCAGGTCACGCCGTACCTCGTACGCGAGACGGTGGAGGGCGGGCAGCGGACGATGGTTGGACACGGCGCGACTTCCCCGCAAGAGCAGCGACAGCAGCGGCGAATCTGAGCGCCCCCGTACACTGCCGAATATGCCGTTCTTGGTGTGCTCGCTTTCGCCGTGTTCGCGTTTCATCGCATCGATGTCGCTTGCGTGCGTCGTCTCCGCTGCCGATGCCCAAGGCATGGTTCCGCCGCGATTCGCCACGAAGCTTCCGGGCAGCGCGCCGCAGGCCTTGGCGTTCGATCTCGCCGGCAGCGCATGGGTCGTGGACGCGAGCGGAACGGTGACGCTGTGCGTCGATCGCGACGGTGATGGGCGCGCCGAACGGATGACGACCTTTGTGGACGGACTCGTGCAGCCGCGAGCGATCGTGCCCTTACTGCCGTCGATGGCGTTGGTGCTGGAGCCGCCGAATCTGATCCTGGTGCGCGACAACAACGACGACGGCGTGGCCGATGAGAGGCGCATCGTCGGTGGTGGACTCGAGGGCGGGACGGGCCTCGTGCTCACCGCCGACGGCACGATCTTCGTCACCGGCACTACCGCTCGCCTGCGCTGGGACGGTCGACGTGTGCAGCCACTGGAGCCGCTTGCATCGATCGTGCGTGCGATCGTCGAAACCGACGACGGGACTCTTCTTTCCGCGGATGGTCGCGAGATCGCGCGATGGAATCCGGTCCGGGCGACCTCGATCGCCGCGGCCGATTGCGATTGTGTTATCGATCGACTGATCCTCGCCCCGAGCGTGCATGGACTTCTGGCGACCGACAGCGCCAAGCGCTCGATCGCTGTGATCGAGCCCAGCGAGACCTCGTGGAAATGGCGCTGCGATGTCGAGCAGACCGACACGTCGGTGATTGCCGTCACGCCAAGCGGCGAGCTGTGCGCGATCATCGGCACGGAGATCGTCGATCTGACCGATGATCCCGAGTCCACCCCAAGGCCGTTGGCGACTGTTCCCGGCTCGACGATTCCGCAGGGAGAGGCGCTCGCCCTGTTGCTTGCCGACGCACGACCGTCGATGCGAGCCGCGGCCCGCGAAGCGCTCGTTGCCTGGTGCGGTGAAGACGCGTCGCGCATCGCTCTGGTGTCCGGGCCGCTGCGGGCGCTGGCGACGACTCATGCGAGCGATGCGACGCGTCGCGAAGCCTTGTGGACGGCGCACCGAATCGGCGTGCTCCAAGAGCAGGACGTTCGGATGGTGCTGCGCGACACGGCGCCGAGCGTCCGACGCGTCGGGGTCACGCTGGCCCGGGCGAGGGACGCGCGAGCGGCCTTACGTGACGCGGACGCCAGCGTTCGCGAAGCGGCGCTCGATCGTGCCGCGGCAGCGCTCGCTGAGTCGAGCGACATGGCCGAAACCAACGCGTGGCTCGATGCTCTTGTCGATCTTGCGGTCGCGCACGGCAGTTCGGAGGAGACTCGCACGGCGCTCGCGGCGGCTCTTGAAGGTTCTGAGATCGTGTTCGCTCGTCGACTCGTCGCGACACTCGGTTCGCAGCGACCGTGGTGGTTGCGTCCACTGCTGGTGGACCTCGCCGACGCGGCTCTTGGTGGTGAGACGCCGGAGACGACACGGGCAACGCTTGAACTCGCGTCCAACCTTTTGGCGAGTGGAGCAACCGATGAGGCGCATGCCGTGCTCGCGCGTGTCGCGGTGAAGGCCGGCGGATCCGCGCGACGTCAGCGGGCGGTGCAGCTCGATCGCAGGCCCGACGGATACGCGCCGCTCCTGGCGTCGTGGTCTTCACCGACCGCTGCAAAGATCGACCCGTGGATTCGCTGGCCGAACCGTACTGACCTGGCGATGCCGATCATCACTCCGTCAATGGAAGAGACGATCGAGCTTGGTCGCCGCCTCTATACGACGTGCCTCACCTGCCACGGCCCGGCAGGTCGTGGCCAACCCGGCGTCTATCCGCCGCTGGTTGGCAGCGAGTTCGTACTGGGCGACCCGGAACGTTTCGCGAAGATCGTATTGCATGGTCTGCGCGGACCGGTCAAGGTCGGTGACGTCGAGTTGAATGGGCTCATGCCCAAGCCGGTGATCGGCAGCGGTCTCGACAATGACGCGGAGATTGCGGCTGTTATGAGTTACGTGCGGCAAGCCTTCGGGAATCAGGCGCCGCCAGTGAGTACGGACCTCGTGCGACGAGTGCGCGAAGCCAATAGAGATCGCACGACTCCGTGGGACACATCGGAACTCCAGACCAAATCTGCCAACGACTCCGCCGCGCGGTGACCTATGCACGAACTTGACAGCAAGTGGCACTATCGCTTTCTCCAACTCGCAGATTGCATCGCGAACTGGAGCAAGGATCCGTCGCGCGGTGTCGGCTGCGTGATCGTCTCCGACGGCAAGCAGATCATTTCGACCGGCTTCAACGGCCTTCCGCGCGGCATCGAAGATCGTCCCGAGCGGCTCGAACGTCCGGTGAAGTACGACTTGGTGTGTCACGCGGAAATGAATGCCATCGTGCAGTGCGCTCGCAACGGCGTCTCGCCGATTCGCTGCACCCTGTATTCGACCTTCTATCCCTGCATTCAGTGTGCGCTGGCCATCATCCAGTCAGGGGTAGGAACGGTCGTGACGTACGAAGTCACCTCCGAAGACGCTCGCTGGATCGAAAGCATCACCAAGAGCCGAGCGGTATTCGAGGAGGCAAAGGTTCGGACTCTGGAGCTGCCCCGACGCGGGTGAAGCGAAAGCTTCCTACTTTTCCGCCCATTCCGGCAGAACATCCATTGGAGCGATCGACTCCCGGATTGAGCTTCTTCTTTGTAGCCACCGGGTATTCCATCCCGGTGAGCTTCGATGGACTTCAGTACGGCGTCGCGTTTCGTCTCGTGACAGCCGCCAAGATTCGCTGCTATCTCGACAACGTCATCGTCTTTGAGTCCTCACAGCTCATTCCCTTTCCCAACTCGGCGTTCCGCGGCTTCAAGATCGACGCCCCGTTCAACAACATCGTGATCGGTAACGGTGAGCTCAACGGCTCAGCCGGCATCGACGACCTGTACGTTGCCAATCCGATCCCCGGGCCGGCGGCGTTGCCGCTGCTCCTGTCGCTGTTTGCCGTATCGAGACGACGGCGGCGCTGAGCGAGCTTCGATCCTACGGCGTCATCCCCACGAGCCGATCAGGACCGCGAGATCCGCTGCAGTCACCGAACCATCGAGATCAAGGTCGGCGACGCAACTGCCCGAGCAGGGACCCCAAGTGCCGAGCAGAATCGCGAGGTCGCCCGCATTGACCGCGCCGTCGGCGTTGAGATCGCCGAGCTTTGGTTGCACTGGACCGGCGGCGGTGGCCGCGCCGGCCTGAACGCGACCGCTGCCGAGCGCTCCCTCGTAGTCGGGATTGCTTCCGTCGATCGGTTCAGAGGTCGACTGCAAAGTATCGATGATGGTCTGGGTGATGAGCGTGGCCGGGACTTGTGCGTCAGGCCATTGTGGATGTTGGGCTCGCACCAGCGCTGCGGTGCCGGAGACGATCGCTGTCGCCATACTTGAGCCCTTCCACGCCGCGAAGCCGCCGCCTGGAACGGTCGAGATGATCGACTTGGCGGGGTCGTAGACGAAAGGAAATCCGGGAAGCGTCTTGCTGTCGCCGGGCGCCGACAGGTCGATCTTCGCGTCGTAGTTGGAGAAGGACGCCTTGAGATCAGACTCATCCGTCGCGGCGACTCCGATTGCGGCGCTGGTGCAGGCCGGATACTCGCGGGGGTCGTCGGTGTTGCTGTTGCCCGCCGCGCCGACGACTACGATCCCGACGATCGACGCCGCGATCGATGCGTCTTCGACGGCTTGCGAGTTGTACGTCGAACCAAGACTCATGTTGATGACGTCGACATCCGCGTCGATTGCCCAGTACATGGCCTTGGCGATGCGATAGAGATCGCCATGACCGTCGTCGTCAAGTACGCGCACCGAAATGAGTTTCGCGTCAGGCGCGACGAGCGTGAGGAGTCCCGCGACGAAGGTGCCGTGGCCGAACATTTCTGACGTACTGCCATCGCCATCGGAGTCGATGCTGTCGGTCACTTCGACGTTCGGCGACGCATCGCCGACAACGCTGTAGCCCGCACCGAAGAGCGAGCCGGCAAGCTGCGGATGCGTGCCGTCGATGCCGGTATCAAGGACGGCGATCTTGGTTCCCAAGCCCGTCGAACGCTGATGCGCGAAGGAGAGTCCGATCAGATTCCACGTGTATTGCGTGGCGAACTGCGGTGGCCCGATCGTCACTTGGCTCACCCACAAACTGCCGGTCTTCCCTTCCGCGGCCTGACTTCCGTAATTGAGTTCGCCCCAGACGATTGTTCCATTGGCCTGCAGCGCGGTGAGCGATAGGTTGAAGCCTTCAGGGGTCTGTCCGGCTGCCAGTCCGTAGGAAAGGAGAAACGTGTTGCGTCCGGAGATCGCGTCGATCTGCGACACGTTGGCGTACTGCTGCGACAGGGCAGCGATGCACTGCTTCAGCTTCGCTGGGCTCGTCACCCGAACCGTCGCTTCGCCCGGAACGATCGGGTCCACCGCCTGGGCGCGCGCGAACGACGACAGTCCAACTGCGACGAGCGCCGTGAGGGAGTGAAGCGGACGAATGGAAAGTGGATGATTCATGTCGCAGACTCCGTGACCGCTATCGGACGCTTGGTGGGGGACAGTTCTGAGGACTCTCGCTGGCTGCGGTCGGCACCCACTAATGTGAAGGCGGCCCAGAATCCGGGGTGGGGCCTCTCCTTCATCGTGTGCAGCATGGTCTGTCGCAGCACAGAGGCAAGTGCGAAGTCGTCGTTCTCACGCTCCTCATAGATGAGTCGACGATGGAAATCGATCATGAAACTGCGAGCCGCATCGTCGTGAACCGGCCACTGGCTGACGAGGACCGCGCCCGCCCCCGCAGCGATGAACGAACGGGGCAATCCAATTGCCTCATCGCCGGGGCCGACGGCGGCACGTCCGGTTTCGCAGCCGGCCAGAATGACCAGTCGCGCCGAGAGCCGAAGGTCGAGGATCTCGCGCACCGAGATCCAGCGGTCCGCGAGGCGCACGCCGCTGCCGTGCGGGACGCCATCGGAGAAGCGGCCGTGGCAGGCCAGATGCAGAAGTGCCTTTTCCGGCGCTCGGGCGAGAAACGCCTCGGCGGAAGCACCTTCGTCGCGAAGAAGCTGCGCGTCCTTGCGCATGGCGGCAATCGCTTCCACTTCGCCGGCCATCGACGGTGCGGCATCGTCAGCGACGCCAACCACTAGCGAGCCTGCACCCGCGCGTCCGGCGGGGCGCGCTACCGCGAGCGCCGCGCTTGGAGCGATTCGCACGGTCCAGCGCTCGATGGCGTACGCGGCTCCGTCGTGCAGAGCGTGGAACGGCATGCCGTGCAGCGCCCCGTGCGGCACGATGACGAGGTCATGGGCGTCGCCGATAGCGGAAAGAAGCGGGGAAAGCAGCGTTGTGAATGCCCGCTGCAGCGGCAGGAGCGAATCGTCGTTGCGAGCATGACCGGCAGCGCTGAGGCGCGTTGTGCGGCGCATCTGGAAGAGAACGCGCGTGGTGAGATCGGCGACTTCGTGTGCGCTGGCGAGTCGGCGATGCACGCACACGCCGTCGCGGCGCATCACGAACGCCAGAAGTTCTTCTCCGGCCACGTAGTACTCGATCAGCACCGTTCCTCGCGGAAGTCGATGACGCACGGCCGCTGCGTTCGGTGGCATCGCAAGAACCGAACCCTCGCCGCGAAGCGCGACCAGTCGATGGGCGACGCGATCGACGGCGATCTCCTCGTCGCGAATGCTGCGGGCAAGCGCCGCCGCCGGGCCGGCGACCAGTCGCTCGCCGTGCCGCGGATCACCGTCCCACCGGCTGTAGAGCGAACTCAAGCGTCTGCGAAGGCGATCAAGCTCTTCCGCAAGACGTCGTTCGTCATCATCGACAGCGACTCGTGGAGCGTTCTCGTCGATCGTCCGTTGCACGAGATCGAGCAGCGATCTTGACTTCGATCGCTCGACGGCGTCGAACGCGGCGTCGAGCGATGCCGGAGTGTTCTGGGCAAGGCGAGCGAGCGCCAGTGCTTCGTAGGCTCGCGTATGGCTGCCGGTCCACGCGGCGCGAAGCCGTTCCGCTCGCAGCGTCGTGCGCACGCGTTCGATCGCGACGACGGCTTCCTCAAAGTCGTCAAGCGAGCGCGGCTCGCCGGGATGCAGCTCTCCGCGAGCCAGCAGAAGGTCAGAGAGGAGCGCCGAGAGCCCCAGTTGACGGCAGTCATCGATAGTCGCTTGGGCATCGGCGATCATCTCGGCGTCGGGTCCAAGCGCCGTGCTGGTTCTTGCGAGATGATGCCAGGCGATCATGCGATCGATGCGACTCGCGGTGGCATCGCTTCGCACAGCGCGGGCGAGTGCCCGCGCCTTCGTGGCGTTGCCGACGGCGAGTGCGACTTCGGCGCCGAGCAGTTGGGCGCGGATGCGCAGACGTGCGTGTTCGCTGTCGCGAGCGATCGCCAACACGGCGTCAAGGTCGGCATCGGCTTCGACGACGCGGCCGAGTCGTGCCCGCGCCGATGCCCGAGCCAGTCGAGCCCGCGCCGCCTCGATCGCATGTCCACGCGGTTCGAGCCACGCGAGACTCGCCGTCAGCGCCGCCTCGGCTTCCGCGGGGACGCCGAGTACGTCGAGCACTTCCGCCTCCTCGGCGGCGATTCTGGCGAGATGCGACGGGGCGTCATCGCGCTCAAGCGTGCGACGGGCCCGTTCGAAGTGACTCAGTGATTCCTGCAACAGTCCCTCGCGGGCCGCGAGATCGGCGAGGTTGCCTTCGAGCATCGCCGCTGCGAAGCGATCATCGGCAGCGCGAAAGTGCTCGAGCGACGCTTCGAACGCCAAACGCGATGCCGGAAGATCGTCGCACAGATAGTGGACTTCGCCGAGAGCGTTGTTGATCGTCGCGACCATCACCGGCTCGTCCGCCAGAAGCGTGCGGGCGCGCTGAAGATGCATGCGAGCAGCGTCAGGATTGCCCGCGGCCTTGCAGATGTTGCCAAGATTGATGTCGGCGCGAGCCGCGAGTTGCGGTTGACCGAGCGCGATCAAGTCCGTGCGAGCTTCTTCGCCGCGAGCCAGTGCGATATCAATTTTCCCGACCGCAGTCAGCGGATGCAGACTTGCGATGCGGGCACGCGCTGCGTCAATCGGGCGATTCGCGGCGACTGCCGCGGAGATCGCTTCGTCGGCTGCGGCAAGCGCCTCCACCGATCGCCCGGCATATGCGAGGGCCATCACCAGTGCCCGCAGAAGTCGGGAGCGCGGAAGAGGGCGATGGGAATCCTGGGCGAGCGTCGCCATCGCGCGGGCAGCGTCGATCGCGGCGCTCACCGACCGTTGGGCGAGTCGTTCGCATTCATCCCCCAAGGTGATCAGCGCGGCGTCGGCATCACCTTCCTGCCGCAGTCGATCGAGGCGCTGGGCCGGCGACAGTTCCAGCCAGCCATGGAGTGCGAGAGGGGAGTGCATGGGACGCGGTGGGGGGTTTCGCCGGGCCTTACGGCACGTCGAAGGCGTCGAGTTCGACGGAAGTGCGCGTTGGGTTGTTGCTTTGGAATCGCAGGAGGAACCGGTGGCCGCCGCTGGCGAGGCGGAATCGGAACATGCCGTCGTCGTCGATCGTGGCGCTCGCCACACGCGTGCTCGGATCGGTGGCATCGCGGGCGATCACGGACCCACCCCGCCACATGCCCGCGTCGTCCGGCGCTTGCGTGGCAATCTGACCGAGGACGTCGAACGTGCCATCGGGTGCCGCTGAGACTTCGATGTCGATGTCGAGACCGTCGGCGGCGTACGCAACGGCGAAGCCGCTGCCGCCACGAAGGCCAGCGATGGCACCTTCTGCTCGGCTGTCGAACACCAGTCGGGCAGTGATCGCGGCGCGGACGGAGTCGACGAAGGCGTCGACGCGATCGAGGATCGACGCTGGACGGAACCGATCGAGTCGGGAGCCGAGATCCTTGGCAGCGGCGATTGCGGTGGTCGGGACAGGGTCACCACGGTCGGCACGGATGGTCTCCGCAACGACGGTCAGCCGCTGAAAGATGCTGCGTGCTTCAGGCGAGGCGGCAAGCGCTTCTCGGACCGCGGCCGCTCGGTGGGCCGGCAGGGATCCAGCGATCAGGGCAGCGATGTCATCCAGCGAGAGGTTCATGGTGGCGATTCCTGTCCGGAGCGACGACAGCGAGTGATGCCGTCCCTTGGCAGAGAGGTGCAGGCGACCTCAGATACCGAATAGTCGGGTGGATTTCCGCATTGCTCAAAGTCGTTGGCTAGCCAATGCCGACGCCGAGACTGCGGAGAATCGACTCAAGCTTGGCGAGGCAGCGGGCTCGGGTCGGGCCGATGCTTCCGACCGGCATGTCCAGTTGGGTGGCAACCGTCGGGTAGTGAGGGTCCCCGTCGATCGCGAACAGCACTTGGAGCAGCTCCCGACAACGCTCGTTCAGACGATTGAGCCCCTCGCGGACCAACTGCCGTTGCTCCGCATCGCTGTCAGACTC
The DNA here is from genome assembly GCA_038318935.1 of Phycisphaerales bacterium. Lineage (GTDB taxonomy): Bacteria > Planctomycetota > Phycisphaerae > Phycisphaerales > SM1A02 > JAEUIT01. The sequence continues at coordinate 164 of JBBQCR010000064.1, read as the reverse complement.
CGGCATTTGGGCTTCCGGGAGCGCTTCGATCGGAACCGTGCTGCGTTCGGTTACTCGCTTGCGAATCCGCCAGGAGGCTCTGGTTGCGGTCGTGATCAGCCACGACGACAGCCGCTGGTGATCGCGAAGATCGCCGATGTGATGCACCAAGCTCGCGAAGGTCG
>JBBQCR010000063.1:0-12231 GCA_038318935.1 Phycisphaerales bacterium | reverse complement strand
ATGCCGCAACTGTTGGTGACGGCGTTGTACCACTCGGGTTGGGTGGTCATCAGATTCGCGCGATTGATGTACTTGACCAGCAGACCGCGAATCGCGGTGAGAGGCGCGTCGATCCGGAAGAGATGCAGCGTCTCGTTCAGCACGTTGGTGCGAACATAGGCCACGTCCAGTTCGTCCGCGAAGATGTACACCAGCTCGAACTCTCGAAAGAGACTGGGCACCGTCGCGTAGGTCTCGCCGTTTTTCTTCCGCACCTCGACCGAGACCACCAGTTGCGTGCCGTCTTCGAAGCCGAAACTGAGAAAGGTGTGGCAGATGAGCGTTGGCCCCCAGTAGCTGAGAAAGAGGTCGAGCGTGCGCAACTTCGACAGGTCGTACTCCCGATCCTCCCAGCGCTCGTCGAAATCGGTCTCGCTTCGCCAGTGGAAGTTTCTCACGCCTTGCACGACGAATCGATCTCCGTCGACCTTGATCGACGCGGCGACCCGCGATGGTGGCTGCCAGTCGGCGACGTTTCTCGCGGGCGCCCACCAGAACCAGGCGAATGGCACCATCCACACGCCGACCAGCCCGCACCATCGCCGCATCCCGCGAAACCGAAGTGTGACGACGATCCCCGCAAGGAGAAAGAGCGCCAGCAATGTGCCGCGCACCCACGATGGTCCCAGCGGCGACCACCAGATCGCTCCACATCCCCATGCGTAGGCGACGAGCACGATGACGCAGGTCGTCCCCGCAAGAATCCAGCGGAGTATGGTGATAGATCGATTTCGTGAACCGGCTTGCTTGGCGGATTCGGGGCCCTTGCCGTCGCGGGCTGAGGGGAGCTCAGGCATCGGCGTCGATGATGTCATGACTTGGGCCGCGCCTTCGCCGCGGAAGTGTCCAGCTCGCTTTGAAGATGGTCACGAAGTTGTATCGGCACGAGCAGATTCGGCACCCGAGTCTGCCATACCGAAGTGTCGCGTCCCATCTTCATGCCGAGGTCGGACATCGCCTGCATGTCGTCCTTGTTGAACATGCCCTTGCCTGTCTCGGTGTAGCCGTCGGGCATCGCGACGTATCGAAACTCGAAGTCGAGTCCTTCGCTCCTGAAGAGGTCCGTGAACAGTTCCAGGGTCTTGAGCTGCGAGAGCAGACCTGCCTGCACCGCAAGATCGAGCGATCGTCCCACCACCGCGAGGTCGGAAGAATCGACTGGAACGGGCTTCACGAAAAGCGTGGTGTTCGCGATCACCCAAATCCGAAATTTCGGCAACGGCACACCGGGGTGCAGACGATTCCATCGCTCCTTGATAGACGGAACGGTGCGAAATCCATCGAGGGGCAACAGGATGTCTGAGGTGGTTGATCCATCGACGTACAGGTTGTTATCGATGTTCTGCGGCGGAAAGACGAGCGGAATGGATGCCGATGCGAGCGAATGCTGGCAGAACTCCTCGATCGTCATCCTTCCAGCTTCGACTTCGCTGGCCAGCGAGCAGAGATCCCATACCTGTGTCAGCCCCTGATTCACGTTGACCGACGCGATGGCGAGAATTCGATCTTCCTCGCCCCCATCTGCGATCTGTGGAATCCGCGAGCCGATGGTGGCCTGGATGGTCTTGAAGAGCCCGACGTTGGTCTGGAGCGAGTCCCGATCAAAGAGCACATCGAAGACTCCGCGCGACTTCACCCAATCGGGCTGCGGGTTGCGAAAGGTCTCATTGGCCAAGTCGTAGGACGACTGATCGCCGACAAACGCCATCGGCGCGATCAGGTTTCCTGTACTCACGCCGGACACGAAGTCAAAGCGTGGCCGTCGCATGGCGGGATCGGTGACCTCACCCCATCCAACGAGGAATCCGGCGCCGAACGCACCCTTTGCCCCGCCACCGGAGAGGATAAGGGCGTCGTACACCCGATCGTTCGACGTGCCTGCCGCCACCGCGCTGAGGTACTCCCGGTCCAGTCTTGCAACGAGACGGTCCTGCATGCTGTGCTGAGTCTCAATGATCGTGTCCAGATAGCCGATTTCTGCGCCCTCCAACTCCTTGAGCGTCGGCGGTGCCTTCTTCGCGGCGCAGCCGCTGAAGATGGTCGCGACAAAGATGGCAGCGAAGGTAGTTGCAGCGATTTGCATGCGATGAATTCCCAATAGCCCAACTTGGACCTCAACCAGGAAGCCCGTCCTGAGTCCCGCTCGACCGTCTGCGTCGTCCTAGGTCGGAACGCCCGATGATGCGGGCCAATGTCAATGTACGGAACAACACCGTCGAGGACAATCGCGAGATCCCTCGCCGAGACGGCGCTCTCCCAGTTCAGAGCACCGATCACAAATACACGACCGTCGCGCGGGATTTCGAGCCTCGAAGTGGACATCGAATTGGCGAGTGCAGGCGAAGCAGCGGTCGGAGGGAGGGCCGCACTTCTCGCTCCTTACGACGTAGGGATCGAGAGATACATCGGCACCGCGCCGAAATCCGCGAAGCCCAGCCGTTGATAGATCGGATATCCCGCGGGGGATGCTTGGAGGACGCCTACGCGATAATCGAGCCGATGCGCCGCACGCAACGCTTCGACGGTGAGGTATGCACCGAGCCCTTGGCGACGCTCCGATGGAATCGTCGCAACGCAGTAGATCCCCGCCAGTCCTTCGTTCAGATACAGCAGGGTCGTTGCGACCTGCCGTCCCGCCTTGCGCACGGCGAAGCACTGCATCGGCGCATCGGCGCCCATCGCCGCAGGGCATCCGCGTGGTGAAAAGACTTCGGCAAGCGCAGGCGGCAACTCGTATCCCTCAGCAAAAACCTTCGACCACTCTGTACCGTCGTGGGAGGGATCAATGCGCGCGAACTCATAACCCGCCGGCAACGCGCACCGCGGAAGCCGTTCGATCTCGACGGCCATCGCAGGCATGGGATCATGAGGGTGAAAGCCACTGGCGCGAAGGCGTTCATCCACCTCGGCAGAGACAGCACCGGTGAATATCGCAGCCGCTGGCGCGCCGCACGTTCGGAGCGGTTCGATAGCGACCATCGTTGCGTGGGGGTCGGCGGGAGTCCGCACCAGCGCGAAGTTCGCGAAGGGATGCGGCTGACCGGTCAACAGTCGGATGTACGAATCGTTGGATACGACGGCATCGCCGCGCATCATGGCCCGAAACGTCCCGTCGAGATGATGTTCAACCGAGGCTCCAAGACGATTGCCGCAGGCTGCGATCGAAGGTGCGGGCGCGTTGGTCGGGTTCATTGGCTGCATTCGGTTTTCGCTCGGTGTTTCAGAGTTTGCGCAACGTCGTTGCGTGGAAGGGTCGTCCTTCGCGGCGATACTTGCGTTCGAAGTTCGAACCGACAACTTCGCCTTCGCGGGCGCTCCTGGGGCGTTCGAAGGGAATCTGTACAAACGATGCAGCGTTGCGAGCCGCATGTTCCTCGTACCACGTCCAGAGATCATCGTGATCGGTCACCAGACGCAGTTCGCCGTCCGGCGCGAGAACGCGATGGAACTCGGCAAGGGTCGCATCCTGTACGACGCGTCGTTTGTGATGGCGCGTCTTCGGCCACGGATCACTGAAGTAGAGATGCACGACCCGCACGCAGCCGTCGGGCACCCACCAGCGCACGAATTCGGTCGCGTCGGCCCACAGCACCTTCACGTTTCGCAACTGGTGCCTTCGGATGCGGTCCGCCGCGTATCGAAAGAACTCCCCGGTCCACTCGATGCCCAGGAAATTCGTCTCCGGTTCGATCTCCGCCTGCTGGACGAGAAACGTCCCCTTGCCGGCGCCGATCTCCAGATCAAACGGCCGCTCGGGGAACTCGAACCACTGCCGAGGATCGAGGCGCTCGCCGCGATCGGGATCGAATGGCGGCAACTGATCGCGCTCGATGCCGATGGTGCCGACATCGAGTTTCTTGCCGCGAGAGAGTCCGAAACTCATCGTGTCCTCTCACTTGGGCTGCGACGGCGACGGCGTCAGCGTCACCGGTGACGCAGCGTTGTTCGCCGCCGGCGCAACTGGCTTCTTGTCTTCGAGCGGCACTCCACCTTCGGCGCGGGCCTTGGGCTTGATAGCGAGAATGGCTGGATCGTTCGCGGTCGTCACGACCCAGTCGACGAGGTCCGCCAACGCCTTCGGATCGATGGTTGTCTCGATCGTGCCGTACTCGTCCACACCGCCGGTCTTCGCGGGCTGAAAGAGATGATTGAGCGTCGGATATCGCTTCACGGTGAGCGGAACGTTGCCGGCCTTCGCTGCTGCCTCGATCGCAGGAAGATTCTGGGTCGCATCGACCTGGACATCGAGATCGCCGTTCATCGCCAGAATCGGGATCGGCAGCGATGCGATCCACGGTCGCGGATCGTGAGCAAGAAACTCGACCATCCACCCACCGGTGAGTTGTTGCATGCCCTGCTTCATGGCGGCGTCCGCCGCTTCGGGAGGCTGCGGCGAGCCGTGGGCCGCGGCAAACTTCAACTGCTCCTCCACCATCGCACGCACCAGCGGCTCGAGTTCCGACGCAGGGCGTCGCGCAACCACCGCGTCCAGCGCCGCTGTCTGCCGGGCAAGGATCGTGTCGATCTCCTCTTTCGTTCCATTCTCGACTTGCAGCAATCGTCCCATCTGCTGAATCAACACCTCGCGACCGCTCACGCCAGGACCTGCCATGAGGACGAGGAATCGCACCGCATCCTTCGGATCGCCCTCCTCCCACTGCCAATGAGCAACCACCGGCGCAATCATGCCGCCCTCGCTGTGCCCAATGAGTCCGATGCGTCGCGGATCAATCTCCGGTTGCAGGCGCAGCCATTCGGTGGCTTCGTCTGCATCCGTCGCGAAGTCGAAGCTGGTCGAAGCCGCGAAGTTGCCGGTCGAGCCTCCAACTCCGCGATCGTCGTAGCGGAGCACAGCGATGCCGGCGCGAGCTAACGCATCGGCGATGACGAGAAATGGTTTATGCCCGAAGATCGTTTCATCGCGATCCTGCGGACCACTGCCGGTGATCATCACGACGGCGGGGAATCGCTCCGGTTTGCCGTCCTTGCGCTCGGGAACTATCAAAGTTCCTGCGAGTGAATGACCAAAGCGATGAGGGATCGTGACCTCTCGCGCGGTGTATGGAAACGGCGCCTTGGGGGTTTGCGGGCGACCCATTCCCGTTACGGCGCCATCGCTCTTGGTAAGCGTCAGCGGCAAGACCACCTGCCCCTGCTTCAGCTCTCCAACGAGCGTTTCCTTTCCGTCGTCGGACTTCTTCGGCGCGAGTTCGAACAAGGTTTCGGAACCCACCGGCATCAGCAACGACCATCCGCCGCCGTCGGTCTTGGTGACGAAGAGCGGAAATCCGTCGAGCCCCTGCATCGGGATATCGATGGATCCGATCGGGCTGCCGTTGATCTCTGCGAGCGTGATTGCGAGCGGCACCTTGCTGGCGCCGACTTCGAGTGCCCCTTGCCAGGTCGTGTGATCGGCGATCGTCTTGGGGTCAAAGGCTCGGTTGAGCGTGAAGGGCAACTCGTCGGGCTGCTGACCCTGGGCCTCTAACGTCAGAGTTCCGGCGAACGCGTCGCCACGCTCGTTGACCTCGCCCGAAAAACGCCCTTCGACTCCGCGGGTTTTGAGCGTGAAGCCGACGGCGCGATCCTTCACCCGAACGTCAATGGCGTTGGAGTCGATCGCCATCGCCAAGGGGATCGAGACCCGCACGCTCGGCGCGGCTCCGCCGATCACGACGGCTCGCACGAACAACCGCCCCTGCTGCGATTCGACATACCCTTGCCAGATACCCTCCGGGCTCGCCGCCGCTGGCGCGACTGCTGCCGGGGTGGCCGGTGCGCCGGGGGCCTGACTCTGGGGTGATGCACAGGCGAGCGCCAACACGACGGCGACGAGACTCATGCTCACGGCGGGCCTCTCTGCGGGTGCTTCCCGCGAGTACGGTCGGGGACAGTCGTCACGAATGGTCGTAACGGAACAGTTCGCCGACCTTGTTGTCGGGTGTACAAAGGACGACCTTCGGTTGATGCGTCCGCATCTCCTCTTCAGTCATCATCGCAAAGCTCATGATGAGAACGATGTGGCCGATCCCGGTCAGCTTGGCTGCAGCACCGTTCACGCCGATGACCCCGCTGCCACGCTCGCCCTTGAAGATGTAGGTCTCGAACCGCGCAGCGTTGTCGACGTCGGCGATCAGAACCTTCTCGTTGAGGCGAAGCCCCGTGGCGTCGAGAAGATCGGGATCGATGGTGATCGATCCCATGTAATCGGGATTGCAGTGGGTGACCGTCGCTCGGTGGATCTTCGCGTAGAGAACTTCGCGGAGCATGTGTGTGCCCGTGCGGAGGGGTACGGAGTCACTCGTCGTCAGAACGAGCAGAACGACGCGGAGCAGCCTTCGACTTGCTCGCCAACTTCTTGGTGACGGTCTTCTTGGTCACGGGCTTTTTGGTCACGGGCTCTTTGGTCACGGACTTTTTGGTGACGGTCTTCTTTTCGGCAACCTTCTTAGTGGCCGCTTTCTTGGTCCCGAGCTTCTTGGAAACCTTCGAGCCCGCCCCGCCGCCAATCTTCGTGCCGGCTGCTTCGGACATCTGGTCGTCGTCGTCGTCGCTCGCAACTGGCAGCGATTTCGCAAGCTTCTTGCCGCCGGGCCGCACATCGGACGCATCGCGCTCCCAGTGCACGCGGCTGGCCTGTGCCCACATCAGTTCGAGGTCGTAATAGAGACGCTGGTCAGGCTCGAAGAGGTGGATCACGACTTCAACGCAATCGACCACGACCCACGTCGTACCGGTGTCGCGGCTCGAACGAAAGGCGGCCATGCCCATGATGTCGCCGACATCCTCAACCTGGGTCGCGACTGATTTCATCTGCCGCTGGCTGGTACCGCTTCCGATGACGACGTAATCGCTGACTTGGCTATGGCCACGCACATCGAGTACGACAACGTCGGTGGACTTCAAGTCAGCGAGCGTCCGCGCTGCTTCGATGGCGAAGGCGCGAACTTTCTCGGGATCGGACTGGGAGTACGTGCGTGTCATAAGCAATGAGCGTTGCCGACGGCCGAGAGGGAAACGCGACGCGCCGGTCGGTATCGACCGGCGCCGTCGCCTACATGTTCTGAAGTGGAATCGCCGCTTAGGCGCGAGGGCCGCGACCGCCGCCACCGCTTCGCCCGCCACCGCCACCGCCACCACTGCGACCGCCGCTGCTGCGACCACCACCGCCACCGCTGCGACCGCCACCACCACCGCTACTGCCGCTGCTGCCGCCAGCGCTGCTGCCGCCGGAGCTGCTGCCGCCCGCACTGCGACCGCCGCCCATGAGGCGCGGATTGCCACGGGTCTCGGTCTTACGCATCGCGCGACGACGACGCTCGGAGGGCTTCTCGTAGTACTGCTTGCGCTTGACGTCCTTCGTCAGGCCTTCCTTTTCGCAGACCTTCTTGAAGCGGCGGAGCATCTGCTCGGCGGTCTCGCCGGCTCGGGCCTTGATTCGAATCGACATAGCGGTAAACCTTGGATTCCTGACTCGGGACGCGCTCTCGAGATGAACTGGTGGGATGAACTGGTCGGATCGGACGCTGTCGCGCCGGCGGACCCGAGGGGACCGGATGCCTCGTCCGACTCCCCCCCATGGCGGGTTGAAGCGAGCCGAACAGTAGAACGGATTCGCACGGTTTTCGCAACAAGCCGGTCGCCGGAACCGAACGAAATCCGAGTCTGTGGTCGGGGGACCCGCCCACCAGAGGGGCGTGCGACGGGAAACCGGCTACTCTCGCGGCGTGCAGTTGGTCCTCGACGCGTTCAACATCCTTCACATCACCGGGGTCCTCCCCCCCGAACTCGCTGGCATGGATTTGGACGGCCTTGCCGACCTCATCGAAGCGACCCGTTTCGCAAAGAACGAGGCGTGGATCGTCTGCGATGGCAGTCGCCAGGCCAATCCCCCCCGTCGTCGCGAGCGTGTCTGGTTCTCGTGGGCTGGGGGGGGTCTGAAGGCCGACGACGTCATCGTCGGACTGGTGCAGCGCTCGAGTTCGCCTCGACGGATGACGATCGTCACCAGCGACCGGGCGATCGCCAAGCAGGTTCGCCGACGGGGCGCGGACGTGATGACCAGCGAGGAGTTTCTGGAGCGGTTGGTCGCCGATTGGCGGCACACCAAGCCTGCCCAGCGCACTCGGCGACTCCCAGGCCTGCGGGCGACCGTCCCGCTGGTTGCGGCCGAAGTCAGTCACTGGCTTGCGGTCTTTGGCATCGGACCGGAGCTCGCGGAGTTGCCTTCCTCCAAGGCGGCGAAGGCGGAACGGCCCAGACCGGTGACTGCTCCGCCCGCAACGGCCGTACCTGCGGTCGAGCCCGAGTCCGCCAAAGCCGACGATCCGCTGTCGTTTGCTGGCATCGATCTCGGGCGATTGCTCGAAGGCACACCACCCAGCCGCGACGAACATCGGTCGAGTCGACGCCTGCGGCGCGATCGTCGACGATGATCGTTCCTCCCTTCTTCTCTCCACCAATGACCTTCGCATTCGACTTCGATCATCCGCCGGCCGATCCCGTCCCCGCGTTCCTCGCCTGGTACGAGGACGCCAAACGCCTCCCGCTTCCCAACACCAACGCGATGTACCTGGCGACGGTTGACACCGACGGTCGACCGAGTGTGCGCACCGTCTTGCTGAAGGCTTTCGATGCCCGCGGCGCTGTCTTCTTTACCAATTACCACAGTCGCAAAGGTCTTGGTCTCGAGACCCATCATCGTGCGGCGATCCTCTTCCATTGGGACGAACTCGATCGACAGGTTCGTATCGAAGGAACCGTTGCACACACCAGCGATGCCGAGAGCGATGCGTACTACGCCAGCCGGCCGCGCTCAAGCCAAATCAACGCTTGGGCCAGCGAGCAGTCGCGACCAGTGAAGGATCGTCCGACGCTTGAGGCGATGGCTACCGAGGTCGAACGTCGCTTCTTCGAGAAGACAATTCCCCGCCCGCCGCACTGGGGTGGGTACCGCGTCGCCCTTGACCGCATCGAGTTCTGGCAGGGCGACAAGTTCCGTCTGCACGACCGCATCGCCTACACAGCCGACGCCCGCGGCGGTTTCATCGTTGAGCGACTCTGTCCCTGATCTCGCGCGAACGCGAACGATCGCATCATCCGAAAGTGAGAACAATTCCAATGCCTTCGAAGAAGTCCGGACATCCTGCGGAGACCACGTTGCATCTTCAGCGGGCGCTCTCTGCATTGATTGATATGACACTGCAGGCCAAGCAGGCCCACTGGAATTGCACCGGCCCGCACTTCAAGCCGGTGCACCTGCAACTTGACGAACTGGTGGATGCCTGCCGCAACGCGAGCGACGAGATCGCCGAGCGCATTGCGACGCTCGGTCATCCAGCGGAGGGTGGACTGAGCGCCACCGCGAAACACTCGCCGATCGAAGCGTTTCGCGGCGGATTCGTCGAGGCTCTGACTGCAGCGCACGAGATCGCCAAGCACCTGAAGAAAGTCATCGGCATCCTCCGCGAAGGAATCGAGGCGACCGCCGAACTCGATCCGGTCACGCAGGACCTGTTGATTGGCACGACGGGCAATCTTGAAAAGCTTGGGTGGATGCTGGAATCGCTGCGACGCTGAGGCCGGCGGTCGAATGGCATGCATTACGGCCTACGGCCTGAGGGGCCTCACGCATCGACCGTTTCTTCACTGGATCGCCGCGCTTTCCAATCGCGGCGATCGGGGCGCCGCGGCGGGAGGTAGCCGCCGCGCACGCGGACGCCGTCGGCGCCAAGGTAGTGGCGAAGGCGATCAAGCAACGTGTTGTCGGGTACGACGCGAATGCGCTCGCTGGCAAGCGTGACCCGCTTGTCCGCGAGATCGACGTGGATCGAGACCGGCACGGGCCTCCCCTGAAGGCTCGCGACGGAACCGCTCGCCTGTCGAAGCGTTCCCGCGAGCATCTTCAGCGTCGGCTCGAGTGGCTCATCGTCGGGCGTGCGCTCACCACGAATGATCAGATCGATGCGCTGCGCCAGATGCTGCGCCGCGTGGTCGATCGGCACCACACGATCGACGATGACGCATGGCTCTGCGCGACCACGATCGGCAAACCCGACCAGCAGCACGCAACGGTCCATTTGCAGAAGATCGCCATACTTCGCGAAGTTCTCCGCGAAAATCACCCCGTCGACGGTACCGCGCCGATCCGTCAGGGTGATCATCGCCATCTTCTTGCCGGCCTTGGTCATCGTCGGTCGGACCCGCGTCAGCAGTCCTCCCACAACAACGGGTTGATCGTGCGGGATCTCCTGCATGCCGATCGTATCGGTCGAGCAAAATGTCGCGATCGACTCCCGCCATTGGTCGAGCGGATGTCCAGAGACGTGGAACCCCAGCGCTTCCTTCTCGGCAATCAGCGTCGCCATGCGATCCCAGGCCGGCACGCGCTTCAGCGCCGCGGCTGCGGCGGCCTTTGGAGCCTGCGGGGCCACGGCCTCAAACGCGCCGAAGAACGTCTCCTGCCCCGCAGCGCGATCAGACGCAAGCGATTGTCCCGCCGACACCGCCGACTCCAGCGAGGCAACCAGCGACGCCCGCTCGTCGACGCCGTGGATGCTGTCGAGCGTGCCGGCCTTCACCAACGATTCCAGCATCGACTTGTTCACGGCCCGAAGATCGACGCGTGCGCAGAGGTCGAAGAGGCTCTTGAACGGCCCGTGCTTGCCGCGCTCAGCGACGATCGCCTTGATCCCCTGCTCGCCCGCGCCCTTGATGGCCTTCATACCGAACCGCACGTGACCGCGACAGTTGGTGCGCTGCTCGCCTGGCGCGAAGACGACGCTGAAGTCCTCGTCGGAAAGGTTGACGTCGGGCGGCTTCACCTCAACTCCGACGTGGCGGTGCTCCGGTCCGTGATCGGGAAAGATGGTCTTCTTGCAGTCCTCGAGATAGACCGCCCACTCCTCGACCTTGCGGGCCTGACTTTCGAAACTCAACACCGCCGCCATGTACTGGTTGGGGAAGTAGGTCTTCAGATACGCGGTCTGGTAGGCGATGATCGCGTAGCCGGTCGAGTGGCTCTTGTTGAATCCGTAGCCTGCAAACTTGAGGATGAGATCGAAGAGTTCCGTGGCCTTGTTCGCCGCGACGCCGCGCTGGGCCGCACCGTTGACGAACTCGCCACGCGCCCCGTTGATGACGTCTTCCTTCTTCTTGGAGATCGCCTTGATGATCGAGTAGGCCGCACGAAGCGGAATACCTCCGAGCCCATGCAGGACCTGCATGACCTGCTCCTGATACACCATGATTCCGTAGGTCTCCTTGGTGTATCGATCGACGATCTCGTGCACCGACGGCACCGGCTGGCGGCCGTGCTTGCGGGCGTTGTAGTCGGGAATGAGGTCCATCGGTCCGGGCCGATAGAGGGCGTTCGCCGCGATGAGATCCTCGAGGCGGTCGGGCTGCATGTCGACCAGCAGCTTGCGCATCCCGCCTGATTCGAACTGAAAGATGCCCGCGCAGTCACCGCGACGGAAGAGTCCGAGGACCTTCTGGTCGTCGAGCGGAATGCGCTCAAGGTCCAGCGGATGGGCGACGCTCGCGTCAATCACGGCGGGCCGGACCTTGCCGACCGCAGACCAGATCGCCTCTTCACCGAGCGATCCGCGAATCAAACGCTTCGCAAGTTCGATCGTCGACAGCGTGCGCAGCCCGAGAAAGTCCATCTTCAAGAGACCGAGCTTCTCGCACGTTGGTCCGTCCCACTGGGTGACTACGTCGTTCTCTCCGCCCGACGCGCGGCAGAGCGGAACGACGTTGTCGAGCGGCTGCGTCGCGACGATCACTCCCGCGGCATGCACACCCTGATTGCGAGCGTGATCTTCAAGCGCCTCGGCGGCATCGAGCACGCGACGGATAGTCGGATCGTCCTCGTACAACTGCCGGAGATCCGCTTCCTTCTGCTTGGCCTCGCTGATCGTGATGTGCAGTTCGTTGGGGATGAGATTCGCGAGTCGCTGTCCCTCGCTCGGCAAGAGACCCATGACGCGGGCCACATCCTTGATCGCGGCCTTGGCCTTCAATCGACCGAAGGTGATGATCTGCGCGACGTGGCCGTACTTCTTGCGAACGTAGTCAATGACAGCGGCGCGGCCGTCCTGGCAGATGTCGATATCAATGTCGGGGTACTCGCTGCGATCAGGATCCGTGAATCGCTCAAACAGCAGCCCGTACCGGTCGGGACACGCGTTC
>JBBQCR010000062.1:0-12297 GCA_038318935.1 Phycisphaerales bacterium | reverse complement strand
GGCATCGAGCGGATGCTGCTGGCGGTCCGGACGAGGGTACTGCAGCGGTAGCAAAATCCAGCACGCCGCGCCACATCATGAGTGCGGCCGAATGAACTCAGTATCATCCGGCCATGCTTCGAATCACCACACTACTTTCGTCCGCCGTCCTCGTCTCGCTGGCCATAGTCGGCGGTTGTGCGAGCGATGCATCCACTCGGGCAACGGTCACCAAGACCATGACGCAGTCGGAACAACAAGCGATGTCGCCGGACCAGGCTATTGCGAAGTTGAAGGCCGGAAACAAGCGATTTGTTGCCGGTACTAGCGAGCATCGCGATCTGGTAGCGCAGGCGCACACCACAGCGAGCGGACAGTATCCGTTCGCGATCGTCCTCGCCTGCATCGACTCGCGGGCAGCGCCGGAGATTATCTTTGATCAGGGGCTTGGCGACGTGTTCGTACCGCGGGTTGCGGGCAACTATGTTCAGGCCGACATCCTCGGCAGCATGGAGTTCGCAACCAAGGTGGCGGGCGCAAGGCTTGTGGTTGTCGTCGGCCACAGCGCCTGCGGCGCGGTCAAGGGCGCATGCGACAATGTGCAACTTGGCAATCTGACCACCGTCATCGAAGCGATCCGTCCTGCGGTAGACGCTGTCCAGAATGTCCCTGGCGAGCGCAACTCGTCGAACAAGGCGTTTGTGCACGAGGTCACCGAAGAGAACGTTCGACTGACGGTCGCGAAGATTCGCCGTGACAGCCCGATCCTTCGCGATCTTGAGACGTCCGGTCAGATCAAGATCGTCGGCGCGATCCACGATCTCGACACTGGCGAGGTTGTGTGGCTGAACTGAGAACCGCAACGAGCGTCTGAACGAGCGATTCGAGACCACTTTCGTCACACCCGCTCAGGTCGACGAAGCGGTTCGGATCAATACCAAAGCTCGACTCATGGCGCTGCAGGTGGGCTTCCTGACTCTTGCGGGTCTGGCGCTGCTCGCGCTCGTCCTGTGCGGTTGGTTGCCCAACTACAAGCCCGACGAGATTCCGAGCGATCCGTCGAAATCGACGGCGAATGCGTAGGTCCCCGCGAAGGGTTTCGGTAGGAGTTCTCGCGGACGAGAGGGGAGTGACATCCGTATGGCGAAGCCTCGACTGCTCTTTCTCTCGCTCGGCGGCACCATCACGATGGTTCCTTCGGCTGCAGGCGGCATCACCCCCAAACTCGGCGCGGCCGAGCTGGTGCAATCGGTGCCGGCACTGGCCGACATCGCCGACATCGACGCACGATCGCCCTTCAAGTTGCCGAGTCCTTCGCTCACCGTGGCGAATCTCGTCGATGTGGCACGGATGGTCGAGGAAGGCTTCAAGGCCGGATTCGATGGGGCGGTTGTGATCCAAGGCACGGATACGATCGAAGAGTCGTCGTTTGTGCTCGATCTTCTCATCGACTCGCACAAGCCCGTCGTGATCACGGGCGCGATGCGTGGAGCGGATGCGCCAGGTGCCGATGGACCCGCGAACCTGTTGTCGTCGGCGATCGTGGCGGCATCAAAGGACGCACACGAACTCGGCACGCTCGCGGTACTCAACTACGACATCCACGCTGCCCGCTTCGTGCAGAAATCGCACACCGCGCTGCCGTCGGCGTTTCTGTCGCCGCTCGTCGGCACGCTTGGCGTGGTCTCAGAGCGCATCGCTCGCTTCTACGCCCGCGTCGTGCGAAACCCGACGCTGTCGAGCACCGCGGGTCCGCCGGTACCGATCGCACTGATGAAGATTTCAATGGGGGACGACGGCCGGATCCTGCGCACCCTGCCGGATCTGGGATTCGTCGGGGCGGTGATCGAAGGTACGGGCGCTGGTCACGTGCACGCGGACGTCGCACCAATTCTCGGTGAGCTCGCCAAGAAGATGCCGGTCGTTCTCGCCTCGCGTGCCATGACCGGTCCGGTGTTCACGCAGACGTATGGCTACCCGGGCGCCGAAATCGACCTCATCGGTCGCGGACTCGTTCCGGCCGGATACCTCTCCGGCCTCAAGGCGCGTCTCCTGCTCGGTCTGTGCCTGCGAGGCAACGCCGGCGCGGCGCAGGTGCGCGAATCGTTTGCGAGCTATGCATGACGGCATGACGGCATGACGGCATGACTACATGACTACATGACGAACCCCAACGACGGAAGGATTTCGGAGCGATGAGATGCGAAGACAATCAGGATTCATTGGAGAACAGCTTCCGATTCGTCTCTTCTGCGCCGTCAGTGCCGCGTACGTGACGCTCGTCGTCGGGCACGCGTGGTCGCAATCGGAGACTCCGCCGGCGGTACCGCCCGCTGCGCCAGCGCCGATTTCGGCACCAACTGGGTTACCGACTGGCGGATCGGAATCCGCCGCCGTGCCGCCTTCCTCCGACGGTTTCAGCGATCGTGGCTGGGTGCTGCGTGATGCGTGCTGGCTTCATCGCCTCTTCGATGATCACCTTCGCGTACTGTTCGGGCGCGGCGATCCGTCGGACTTCGCTGGTGGTACGCGGATGCAGAACATCAACAATTCGTTCAGCAACCGAGCATTCTCGGCGAACCCATCCGTCGCGTACCCCGCTGGCCACGGTCCGACCGCGGGCATCTCCGTCATCCCGAGCAACTTCTTTTACATGACGGCTGGCGCGTCCAACGCCTGCAGCCGTTCGAACACGTTCGAGATCGACTCGCTCTTCAACGAGTGGGACATGTTCGACTTCGGCGAGTTCGGCTTCACGCCCAAGATCGAAGGGGGCGGCGCTGGTCGTGACCGCGTCGTGGTGTGGCACATGGACGAGCGCGAGGGACTCGCGACGCCGATCGTTTCGAATGGAGGAGTGTCGATCATCGCCAATCAGGACATCGACGATTCGCTTCTGGTATTCGCGCGATATGGCTCTGCCGACAACGGCGTCGCAAACGTGACGAACATGGGACAGGTCGGGATCGGAATCCGAGGGCTGTTCGGCAGCCCCGACGATCTCTTTGGCTTCGGAGCGAGCTTGACCGAGCCATCCTTCCAAGGTGAGAAGAGACGGTCCTCGAGGTCTCCCAACGTTGGCAAGTCACGCGGCACCTGCAATTCAGCGCAGGTGCGCAGCTCATCATCGATCCCAGCGGAGATCCTGACGCAGACGTGATCGGCGTCTACACACCGCGCTTCCGCATAGCGTTCTGATTGCGTCGGCTCCTATGGACCTCCTGTTCGGCAATCTCGTCGTGATCCTGGTAGCACTGGGCTTGTCCCAAGTGGTGCTCTGGTGGTTCGCGAGCGATCGCGGATGGGGCTCGTTGACGCTCATCGGAGGTGTGATCGCGGCGTACTCGCTTGACCGATTGCTGGACGCGCCAGAGGAGCAACGACGACGCGTGTTTGGGAGATTCGTGCCTCCGCTGGTCGTCGGTTCCGGCGCGGTGGTCGCAGGACTTGTGATCGTGCCCGCCCACTGGTTCATTGTCGCGGGACTCGCTCTCATCGCCGGCGCGTACGTGCCGTTGAAGCGGGTCCTGCCCAAAGGTGCTCTCACCGCAAGCGGATGGGCCGTTGCGATCGTCTGGCTTCCTTGCGCGGTGACTCCGACGCTGGCGGCAGGAGTACCGATTGCGATCTGCGTCTTCGTGATCGTCATCGCCAACGCGATGCTCTGCGACGCGCTGGACGTCGACATCGATCGACAGCACGGCGTGCGTGGGCTCGGTCCGTGGCTCGGCGCCAGGACGGTTTCGCGCATCGCCGCGGTCCTCGCGATCGCAGGCGGATTCCTCGCCTTCGCGTTGGGCCCTTGGCCGCTCGCTGCTGCTGCGATTCCATTGGCGATCTTTGGTTGCCTTCCGCCAGTACGAGGCGGACCGAACTTGCAACGAACGGCGCTCGACCTCGTTCTGGTGTTGCCGGGAATCGTGGCTGCGTTTCTGCCGCATCGGTGAGCGCGAGTGGCTGTGACGAGTTCGACCCGACCATGTCGAGGACCAAGCGGTGCGTCAGATCGCTGCGCTGTGTTCGTTCGGGGCGCCCTCGGCGTGTTGGATGCCGATGAGTTGGATGTTGCGATTGATGGAGTCGGGACCATCGGTGAAGCCGACCTCCCGTCGGTCGGATGTCATTCTCGCGATCCGCATTGAATCGACGTGGTCGATCACGAGAGAGTCTGGCGCCGGGTTCGTTGCGTTGGAGAGGAAGACGACAAAGCGATCATCACCGCTGATCGCGGCAGCGGCGCAGTTCCCATTCGCGGGAATCCCGCGCGAGTCGACCGAGATCAGCTTCAGCGCGCCCGTCTGTCGATCTTTCATGACTAGGTCCTGGCTGCTCGGCGTCGGGCCACTGAGAAGCTCAGACACAGTTGCAAATACGACGTAGCGTTCGGCCGCGATCGTGACCGGCCAATCTTCCGAGGAGTCGATGTCCTGGAGGACTCCCGATTGGGTCATGGAGAGTAGCTCCGTTCCTGTCTCAAGGCCGATGTCGTGGGACCACTCGGCGAGTCCTCCCGTGTCGCCAGCGGCATGATCGGTGACGGTAAGCGTCCAAGTACCGGCTGTGGAGTTCCCGATCAGAAGCGAGTTCAGATCGATCGGCGCCGAACTCGCGCTGCCCGTTGCCGCATAGGTCGCCAACGGAATATTGAAGAACGTATCGCTTGCTGATGCGGTCGCCACCGCTCAGACGTTTGTGCCACCATCGGCAACGGTATAGTCGCCGCGGAAGGTCGAATGGTCGCTGACACCTTGGACAGACCAACTGTTTCGTTTGGCGGCAATGCGTTTGTGGACCGCGGAGGCCCACGAGTGCCTTCAGCGCCCTCAATACGTCGGGCTGCTCTGGCCACGAAAGTCGAACTTGGAATTTGGCCACGCGCACACCCCAATCGTGCGACGTTCGCTCCCGCTTAGCCCAGAATCTCGGACCGCCGCTCAGATTCGGCGGTGATCGGGTACACGCGAAACGCGTCGGCAGCACTCGCCACGCCTAACGCCAAGAAGCCGAAGAAACCCAGCCAACGGCCTTGCATCCCGCTCATGGGCGGGCAAAATGGGAACTTGGTCAGAGCCTCGGCAGTTCCGTTCGCCGCAGAGGTCGAGTGCCGAGAGGAGCATTGGTCAGCCGTGGGATCACCGACTTCGGACCATGACGAGTCAGCGTCGACACCATCAATGGCCCAGCGTACGGAGGCGGAGGCGATCATCTACGCCGCCCTCTACGGCATCGCCAAGCCGCTGATGGATGACGAGCGCGACGACCACACCCTTCAGACGACTGCAATAGTTCACGAGGCATGGCTGAGGCTGCGCGAACAGCCGGCGATACGGTCAGGCCCGAGTCATGCCGACTTTCGCCGCGTCGCGGCGAATTCCATTCGGCAGATCTTGGTCGATCACGCTCGTACGCGCTCTCGCCTGAAACGGGGAGGCGGATGGCGGCGGATTCCGTTGGAGCAGGCCGTGCAGTCGAGCGCCGAGCGCGGCGGCTCTATGACGACCGTCGACTTGCTCGATCTCGACAGCGCCATGACGTCGCTCGAAGCTCGCTCCCAACGTCAGTGCCGCGTTGTCGAGATGCGGTACTTCGCTGGATTGTCCAATCCGGAGATCGCCGATGCGCTTGGCGTTTCCACAAAAACGATCCAGGACGACTGGAACGCCGGTAGGGCGTTCCTCCTCTCGCGCATTGCGATTCGAGAACCCGACTGATGCCGAACCAGATGCCAGAGACCGATGGCGTTGGAGCGGACGACGCGCCGACCAGGGCCATGCACGCCAAAGTGAGCGCTGCGTTCGCTGCCGTGGTCGAGTGCACGGGAGCCGATCGACAGCACATCACTGAGGCGCTGCGTGTCGAAGATCCCGCGTGTGCCGCCGAATTGCAGCGTTGGCTCGCCTGCACTGAGCAGCTCGGCGAAGAAAGCTCCAGCGGTTTCCTCGTTCGACCGATCGTCGGGCTCGACCGACTTCACCCAAGTGCCGCGGAGTCAGAAACGGAAGCACCTCAGTCGATCGGCCCCTACCGCATCGTCCGCTCGCTCGGCCGCGGTACGTTTGCTCGCGTCTTTCTGGGCGAACAGGATCGTCCCGTTCGACGTCGCGTCGCAATCAAGCTCCTCCTGCGCGATATGGGCGCGTCGGACATCTTGGCCCGATTCGACCGCGAGCGGCACGCCCTCGCCCGATTGCATCATGCGTGCATCGCGTCACTCTTTGATGTCGGCATGGCCAACGGCTCGCCCTACTTCGTTATGGAGTGGGTCGACGGGGCACCGATCACAGCCTTCGCTCGTGAACGGAAGATGCCCATTGACGAACGACTTCGACTCTTCGTGGGTGTCTGCCGTGCGACCGAACACGCGCACGAGCGAGGCGTCATTCATCGTGACCTCAAGCCGTCGAATGTGCTCGCCTTCGTCGCTGATAGCGGCGCGGCGGTCAAGGTCATCGACTTTGGCGTCGCGAAGGCCATCGCGAATCACTGTGAGGGGCCACTGGGGCACTCGTCGCTGCGAACGCTCGCTGGCGCACTCGTCGGCACGCCGCCGTACATGAGTCCGGAACTCCTCGACGGTGGCGCGGACGATGCGGATACGCGGTGCGACATCTATGCCCTCGGGGCATTGCTGCACGAGCTGATCGTCGCTCGGCCGCTTGTCGACTGTCGGAACGGCACTGTGGCGGAGTGGCGGAAGCAAGCGAGAGAGCGGCCGCGAGTGCACATCGATGCCAGCACGATTGCGTTGGGCGAGCGATGGCGGCGCGATCTTGAGGCGATCATCGAGACCGCAGCGTCACCTGACCGCAACCGTCGGTATCGCACGGCCGGAGAACTCGGCGACGAGCTCGAACGAGTTCTCGAGGGCACGCCGATTCGTGCTCGTCCCGTGGGATTCGTCGAATCGCTCGCGCGACGGGTGCGGCGCCACCCCCTCGTATGCGGGCTAGCGTGCGGTGGGCTTGTCGCCGGTGCCACAGCAACGGTGGCACTCGTGCTCACACTCTCCGCGTCGGCTCAGAACGCCGAGCTGAAGGCAAGCCTCTTTCGTTCAGCGCTCGCAAGCGTCGCCAGTGCGGAGTCGTTGGCCGATCGACTCGGTGTGGACGAACAGCGTGCCACGCTGCAACGAGAATCACTTACGACCGCTCGGCAACTCGTTGCGCTGGAGCCGCATGATCGAATTGCGATGGACCTCCTTGCACGCACCTTGCAAGGAGCTCAGGAAGTGGCGGCATCCATGGCGGAACGATCGAGCGGTGATGAACGGAGCGCGTTGCGCGAGGAGGCTTCGCGCCTGAGACGAGAGCATCTGGACATACGGACACGGATCGCTTCGCAGCCTGAAGCGACGATCGCCGATCACGCTGCGGTGGCGGTGGCAATGGTCCTCATCGGCAATGAGTTCGAAGGCTGCGCGGACTACGACGCTGCTCGCGCCCAATACGAGCGTGCGTTGGGCATCGAGGAAGGCCTTCTCAACGTTGAGCCAAGCAATCCGTTGCTCCTCTCTCGCCTCTGCTACAGCTACGAGCGTCTGAGCGTGCTGGCGACGCGGCGCGGTGATTCTGCCGTTGAACGAACCCTCGCGCTGCGCCGTTTGGAGCTCGCCGAGCAACTCTCCGCGATGCAGCCCACCGAGCGGTATTCTCGGCTCAATCTCGCCGAAGCGCGGCGATTCGCACTCGCGTTCGATGTCGTTCCAATCGTCGGCATCGCCAGCGTTTCGGATGGCGACGATCTCTGCGTCGAGTACCTTTCGGATTGCCGTGCACTCGCCCGCGACTATCCCTGGTGCAAGCGCTCGCAGCGGGAGCTAGCGATGGCGCTTGGGACAGCGGCTCATCGCCTCGCCGATGCGTCGGAGGCTCCCGAGCGAATTTCGCTCCTTAGTGAAGGAGAGATCGTTCTCAGACGAGCGCTGGGAACCACGCCGGACGATCCCGATCTGATTGATTCGCTTGCCTCGATCGTCAGCGATCTCTCCCAAGAGGCCGAGTGGTCCGGAGATGATGCGAGCGCGCTTGCACGAATCGACGAGCAGCGTGCCCTCCTGCGATGGCTTATGGAGCGTCGGCCAAACGAGGACATCTATGCCAAAGCGCTCGCCATCTGCGAGCGACGACACGGCGAGGTGGCTCGTCGCGCGACTGCAGGCTTGAACTGATCCGCTGTGCCAACACGACTGGAATGCATCCTGTCCCCGAATTGCGTGACCTGTTCGAAGAGGTTGCTTTGGGGATCCTGATGGGTGGTCGTTGAGTCGGCGGAGCGACGCATCTTTCGTGCGCGTCTTGTGTATCGTGTGCAGCATCTGCTTCACCCTCATCATCCTCATCATGGCGCGGAAGTCCGAACCGGGTGCGGCGGCCGTCTGAGTCACCGAACACACGCTTATGAGTTCCACCCCGTCCCTCTCCGCCGTCTGTTCGTGGTCCCTCGCGCCGCGGGATCCCGCCGACCTCATTGGCCAACTTCGGGCCTGTGGCTGCGACGCAGTGCAGTTGGCACTTACACCACTCGCTGAACCCGCGACTGGGAAGCCTGACGTGTGGTCTTCCGCGGGAAGCGCGTTGCGTGACGCTGGCATCAGCATCGTCTCGGGCATGCTGGCCACCGTAGGGGAGGACTATTCGAGCATCGCCGCGATCGCCAGGACCGGTGGTGTACGTCCCGACGCGACGTGGCCGGCGACGCGAGCGCGAGCCATCAAAGTCGCTTCGGTCGCCCGACACTTGTCGTTGCGGCTGGTGACCTTCCATGCAGGATTTCTGCCGCACGATCGCAGCGACCCCGAGCGACAACGGATGCTGGAGCGACTGCGCGAGATCGCTGGCATCTTCGCCGCCGGCGACATCGAGATCGCGTTGGAAACCGGTCAGGAGCCAGCCGAGACGCTCGTCGAAGCGCTGGAAGACCTCGGCCTTGCCTCGGTTGGCGTCAACTTCGACCCCGCCAACATGATTCTGTACGGTTCGGGCGATCCCATCGCCGCCCTTGCAAAGCTCGCTCCGTGGGTCAAGCAAGTACACATCAAGGACGCAATCGCCAGCGGGGTGGCGGGCCAATGGGGGCGGGAGGTGCCGGCCGGCACCGGGCAGGTTGCATGGCCAGCGTTCATGGCGGGGGTCGCGCGCTGTCCACAGCGGCCACACTGGGTGATCGAACGCGAGGCTGGGGAGACGCGGATCGCAGATATCACGGCCGCGCGATCGCTCATGCAACGCCTCGCGTCCGTAGGATGATCATCATGCCAACCTACGTGTACGCTGTGGTTCGACCCGACGGCACCGACGGCGAGGTCTTTGAAGTCGTGCAATCGATGCGCGATGCGGCGCTGACCAAGCATCCCGAAACCGGAAAGCCCGTGCGTCGCCTGGTCACCGCGCCGAACCTCTCGTTGCAATGGGGAGCGGGGAACGACAAGAAGAAACTGAGCGACAAGAATCTCGATCGCTTGGGGTTCACGAAGTATCAGAATGCCGGCGGCGGTCGGTTTGAAAAGACCGCTGGCACCGGACCCGACGCGATCTCTTCGGATTGATGCCCGTGCCTTCACAGCAGAACGCAGCCGACGAAGTCCGCACCGCCGAGCGGGCTCGCATCACCGAGTTGCGCACCACGCTTGATCGCGCCAACACCGCGTATTACGTCGAGGCCAATCCGTTTCTTGCTGACAGCGAGTACGACCGGCTGCTGAAGGAACTCGCGGCGCTCGAAGACCGCCATCCCGAACTCGATGATCCATCGAGTCCGACGCGGCGCATCGGCGACGCCACCAGCGGCGGCTTCGCGGTGGCTACCCATCGCGTGCCGATGCAATCGGTTGAGAACAGCTATTCGGCTGGCGATCTGCGGGCGTGGTACGCCCGATGTCGAGCGTCGCTTGAGGAAGAGGAAGCGATCCAGCCGACGGAACCGCTGCAACTGGTGTGCGATCCGAAAGTTGACGGCGTCGCGATCAGCCTGCGATACGAGCGGGGCGTGTTGGTCCTCGCTGTGACGCGCGGTGACGGCGAGAAGGGCGACGTCGTGACCGCAAACGTCAAGGCGATCCGCTCGGTGCCCACGCGATTGCATCGCACACCCGATGCTCCCGTGCCGGAGGTGCTGGAAGTGCGCGGCGAGATCTACATGCCGACGGAGATGTTCAATCGCATCAATGTCGAGCGCGGCGAAGCTGATGAAATCCTCTTCGCCAATCCGCGCAACTCGACGGCCGGGACGTTGAAGAATCTGGATCCCAAGGTCGTCGCCTCACGCGGGCTGCGTTTCATCGCCCATGGTCGCGGCGAAACGATCGGACTAGAGATCGGTACCTGGTGGGAGTGGCTTGGAATGTTGCGCCGGCTTGGCGTCCCGACCAGTCCGCTGGCAGCGCGCTGCGCCGATGCCGATGCCGCGGTTGCGACCATCGATTCGTTTGACGCGGCGAGATCATCGATGCCGTACGCGGTCGACGGCATGGTCGTACGCATCGATCGGCTCGATCTGCAACAGCGGCTCGGCTCTACGAGCAAGGCCCCACGCTGGGCCATCGCGTACAAGTATCCGGCGGAACAAGGTGTGACGATTCTGCGCAAGGTCGACTGGCAAGTCGGAAAAGGCGGCACGTTGACGCCGCGCGCGACCATGGATCCAGTCGTTCTTGCCGGGACCACGGTGCGCCACGCGACGTTGCACAACATCGAGGAAATTCGGCGTCGCGACGTGCGCATCGGGGACACGGTGATCGTCGAGAAGGCAGGCGAGATCATCCCGCAAGTCGTGCAGCCGATGGTGGAGAAACGCACCGGCGCCGAACTGGCGATTGAACCGCCGAGTGCGTGTCCGGCCTGCGGAGGTGCAGTCGAACAGGAAGGGCCGAAGCTCTACTGCAAGAACTCCGAATGCCCTGAGCAGTTTCGCGAACGTTTGAAGTGGTTCGTCGGGCGCGATCAGATGGACATCGACGGGCTTGGCGACAAACTCGTCGATCAGTTGGTCGACGCGGGGCTGGTGACGCACTTCGCTGACCTCTACCGGCTGTCGCGCGAGATCCTGCTCGCACTCGATCGCATGGGTGAGAAGAGCGCTGACAATCTGCTTGCCGCGATCGAGGCGTCGAAGTCGCGCGGACTCGCCCGCTTGCTTGCGGGTCTTGGATTGCGACATATCGGCTCGTCGGCCGCGAAGACCCTTGCCAAGGCCTACCCGAACGCCGACGCGCTACTGGCGGCGACCCAAGCGGAGTTCGCGGAGCTAAGTGACTTCGGCGAGATCACCGCGGCGAGTCTCGCCAACGACCTTGCGAGCGCACGCGTCCGGGAGAGCTTCGCCAGGCTGAACGCCGCCGGGGTCGATCTCACGAGTCTGCTCTATCGGCCGAAGCTCGTGGCGGATGCCGCGGCCGCTGCGCCGACCAGTCCACTGGCGGGGAAGACCGTCGTCATCACCGGCACGCTCGAACGATGGACACGTCCTGAACTCACCGAACTGCTGGAATCACTCGGCGCGAAGGTCAGCGGAAGCGTCTCGAAGAAGACGGATCTCGTCATCGCCGGCACCGAAGCGGGATCGAAACTCACGAAAGCCCAGGAACTGGGCATCGTGATCTGGGACGAAGCGCGAGCCATCGTGGAACTCCCGTGAGTCGAGCGCGTGAGCGGCAGAGTCGGTGCGCCTGCGCCTAAGCCCGACTCTCTTAGTGGCTGGCCCAGAGATCGAGGGCAGGTCATGGGCGAGCGCCTCGCTTCGCGCCTCGACGGCTTGCCCTGGCCCATCCTCTCCATCACGTTGGTCGCGCTGTACGTCGGCCTGCACTACTTCTTCCTGAGCCAGACGTCGCAGGTGCTCGCGCTCTTGGCGGTGTTCCTGGATGTCGGCATTCGCGGCGGCGT
This sequence comes from Phycisphaerales bacterium, assembly GCA_038318935.1. Lineage (GTDB taxonomy): Bacteria > Planctomycetota > Phycisphaerae > Phycisphaerales > SM1A02 > JAEUIT01. The sequence goes on along the minus strand of JBBQCR010000062.1, from coordinate 439 downwards.
GCCGGCGCCGCTGATGGCCCCGGGCCTCCTCTTCGCGAGCAGCTATTTTTCGGTGATCACTCCACAGGGCGGAAGTCAGAACATCATCTTTGTTGCGAGCGGTTACCTCAAGCAGCGAGAGCTCTACAAGCTCGGGTTCTTGGTCACCCTGGCACTCATGGCGGTGTATCTGCTGATTGGGACGCCGTGGCTGCTCTTCATCGCGTCGTGACGACGAACGCGTCGACTGAAGCGTCCCCCGCGCCGACTGGGCCCACAATCAGGCCGTCACTTCACCAACGGCGTGGCGACGTTGCCCGTGTTCTGCGGATCGTGCCGGTGCATGAACCAGCCGTTGAGGGAACCGTCGTTGTTCTTCGCGGCCCCGGCGAAACCCGTGAGGCATACGGCGACCCCCGTGCCTTCGTCGGGCTTCTGGCCGTTCCCGTGTCCGACGACG